>JBBDWV010000050.1:42429-84281 GCA_040902655.1 Mycobacteriales bacterium | reverse complement strand
GTGAATGAGTCAACGACTACCCCTACGCGCGCACTTTTGGTGAGTCAACGCGCGGTCTTGCGCAACCGCGCGTCCCGGCGTACAACGGAAACACGGACCACCGCCTGCGGGCGGACGAGTTCCCCCCGACGGCGGTCCGTGCGCGAGCGCCAGGCACCCACGTGCGACCAGCCGCGAGAGGCACGTCGAGAGGTCCCACCGTCACCCGAAAGGATCCGAAGGTCCCAGCTGGACAACACGGGACCCACTCGACGAACACCTTGCACGCTCTGATCACCTGACCCCCGCGCATGGCGACGGCGGCCCTTCCAGACGGGCCGCCGTTCCCGTCTGCCCGACGTCCCGGCTAGGAGACGCCGCGCCGGATCGCCTCGCACACCGCGAGCCCCTCCCGAGCGCCGAGGGCGACCGCCTGCGCGCAGTGCACGACCCAGCGCGCCACGCCGTCCGGGCCGCCGGTGACGTAGCCCCGCAGCATCCCGGCGTACTCCGCGTGCAGCTCGGCGTGTCCGACCTCGGGCGCGGAGACAGCCTTCGGGTCCAGGCCCCGGTCGATGAGCACGAGCCGCGCGGCGGCCCGGGCGACCAGTCCGTCAGCGGTCCCGAAGGCGCGCAGCGCCATCAGCTCCCCGTGCACGACGGCGGCGACGACGACCGCCGGTGCGGACGTGCCGCCGGTGAGGACGCCTGCGAGACCGTCCAGCCGGGAGACGACCTCCAGCGGGTCGGGCGCCGCCCCCAGACCGACCGGGTCGTCGTACGACGCGCCGGACGGCCGCGGGCGCCCCAGGACGTCGGGGTCCGGCACGACCTCGGAGGCGGCCAGGACGTGCAACCGGGCCAGCGCCTGGCGCGGGGAGTGCCGCCAGGCGACCAGCACCTGGCCGAGGTCGGCGTGCAGCCGGACCGCGCCCTCGACCAGCCGCGCACCCCGCTCGTCCCTGCTGGGCAGCGTGACGGTGCCGCCGGCCATCAACTGCCCACGCAGCCGCTCCAGCTCGATGCCGGCACCCTCGAGCTCGGCGGACGCGCGCGCGCCCCGCAGGGCCGACTCGGCCGTGACCTCGGCCGAGCCGCGGCGCAGCACCCGGTGGGCCAGCAGGCCGTCGACGGCCGCGCGGGCCTCGGCCACCGCCGCCGGCACGCCGGGAAGTCGCGCAACGGCGGAGAGCGGATCGGTCAGCGGGGGAGTCACGCCGCTCGAGGGTACGGCGGACCAGGTACCGACGGCCGGCCGACGAGCGGCGGGCGGGTGGCGGGAGGTGCCGTCCCTCGCCGGCGCCGCCACGGACGGCCTATCGTCCGCACATGGAGCAGGCGCTGCTCGCCGCGACCGTCGGACTGGCCGTGGGCCTGCTGGCGGCCACCCTGTGGCGACGGCTGCGCCGGCGGTCGTTCGGCACCGACGAGGAACGGGCCGCGCATGCCGCGCTGCACGCCGCGAATCTGGCCGGCCCACCGCTGCGCGAGGGACTCACCGCGGCCGCGGCGCAGCGCAGCGCCCGGCACCTGCGCACCCTGCTGGGCAGCACCGCCGTCGCTCTCACCGACACCGGGCAGCTGCTCGCGTGGGACGGCGCGGGCGAGCAGGTGCACGCACCGGCCGCCTGGCGGCTGGCCGGGCAGGCGCTCCACACCGGCCGCACCGCCGTGGAGCACACCCTTGTCTGCGGGCACCCGGACTGCACCGTCCGGTCGGCGGTGGTCGAACCGCTGGTCCTGCACGACCGGGTGGTGGGGTCGTTGACGGCCTACGCCACCGGCGTCAGCCCGGGGCTGGTGCGTGCGATCGGCGAGGTGGCCCGGTGGGTGTCCGGCCAGCTCGAGCTGGCCGAGCTGGACGAGTCGCGCTCCCGGCTCGCCGAGGCCCAGGTGCAGGCACTCCGGGCCCAGATCAGCCCGCACTTCATCTTCAACGCCCTGACCGCCATCGCCTCGTTCGTCCGTACCGATCCGGAGCGGGCCCGGGAGCTGTTGCTCGACTTCGCCGACTTCAGCCGCTACTCCAGCCGCAGTCACGGCGAGTTCACGACGCTCGCCGAGGAGCTGCGCTCGATCGACCGCTACCTGCAGCTGGAGAAGGCCCGGTTCGGTGAGCGCCTGCAGGTGGTCCTCCGGGTCGCTCCCGAGGTGTTACCGGTCGCCGTGCCGTACCTCTGCCTGCAGCCGCTGGTCGAGAACGCCGTCCAGCACGGCCTCGAGCGCGGCCGGGGCAGCGGCACCATCACGGTCGTCGCCGAGGACGACGGCGGACACTGCCGCGTCAGCGTCGAGGACGACGGAGCCGGCAGCGACCCCGAACGGGTGCGGCAGGCACTGGCGGGGACAGCGGGCCCCGACGCGGGCGGGCACCAGTCCCTCGGGCTCGGCAATGTCGACGCGCGACTGCGGGCGATCTATGGCGACGACCACGGGCTGCTCGTCGAGACAGCCGTCGACGCGGGGACGAAGGTGACGGTCCGGGTACCCAAGTTCGCCCCGGGCGTACGGCCTGGAATGCGGGCATCGTGACGTCGCCGGCACCGCTCGAGGGCGCCGGCCTGCGCGTGCTCGCCGTCGACGACGAGCCGCCCGCCCTGGACGAGTTGGCCTATCTCCTGCGCGCCGATCCGCGGATCGCGCGGGTGAAGACGGCGACCGACGCGCTGACGGCACTCAAGTCGCTCGAGAACGACGATGTCGACGCCGTCTTCCTCGACATCCGGATGCCGGGATTGTCCGGGCTGGAGCTGGCCCGACTGCTCGCGCGCTTCGCCGTCCCGCCTCCGGTGGTGTTCGTGACGGCGCACGACGACGCGGCGGTGGAGGCCTTCTCGCTGCACGCCGTCGACTACCTGCTCAAGCCGGTACGCGCTGCGCGGCTGGCCGAGGCGGTGGGTCGGGTGCGGGCGGCCCGCGCGGGTGCTGCCCCCTCCCGCGACGAGAGCACCATCGCGGTGGAGCTCGGCGGCGTCACCCGCTTCCTGCAGGTGTCCACCGTCCGCTATGTCGAAGCGCAGGGGGACTACGCACGGCTGCACACGGCCACGGGCAGCCACCTGGTGCGGGTGCCGCTGAGCGCCCTTGAAGAACGCTGGGCCGCAGTGGGTTTCATCCGCGTGCACCGGTCCTACCTGGTGGCCGGCAGCGCCATCCGCGAGCTGCGGGTCGAGCCGGGCGGCGGGCACTCCGTCCGGGTCGGCAGCGGCACCACGGCCGTCGTCCTGCCGGTGAGCCGCCGCCTCAGTCGCGACCTCAAGGACCGCCTGGTCCGCCGTGCCCGCCGCGAGGCCGAACAGTGACCGGGCCGCCGGTCGACCCGCCGCGCCGGGTGGCCGTGACCAGCCCGCGGACGTCGGCGGTCCGACCTCCCCCAGGGCCGTCGGCGCGCAGGGCGCTCCACGAGCAGGACGTCGTCGGCGAACTGCTCGTCCGGTCGCTGGTGCGGGCCCAGTTGCTGCTCGCGCTGCGCACGTTCGGGGTGCTCGCCGGGCTGCTCGGCGGGCTGCCGCTGCTGTTCGCGCTGGTGCCGGCCAGCCGGTCGGTCCAGCTGCTCGGGCTGCCGCTGCCGTGGCTGGTCCTCGGCGTACTCGTCTATCCGGCCCTGCTGCTGGGCGGGCTGGTCCACGTGCGGCTGGCCGAGCGGCACGAGCGCGACTTCGCCGATCTGGTCGACCGCTCGTGACGCGGGCCCCGGTGCAGGAGAGCGGGTGAGCGTGGCGCTGCCGCTGCTCGCCGTGGCGCTGGTCGTGGCGGCGACCATCGGCATCGGCGTCTACGGGCTGCGGCTCGCGCGTACCACCAGTGACTTCCTGGTCGCCTCCCGCACGGTGTCGCCGCTGTGGAACGCCTCCGCCATCGGCGGCGAGTACCTGTCGGCAGCGTCCTTCCTCGGCGTCGCGGGCCTCGTCATGGTCTACGGCGCCGACGCCTTGTGGTTCCCGGTCGGTTTCGTCGCCGGCTACGTCGTCCTGCTGCTGTTCGTCGCCGCACCCCTGCGACGTTCGGGCGCCTACACGGTCCCCGACTTCGCGGAGGTGCGGCTCGGGTCACGCAGCCTGCGGCGGCTGTCCGCCGTGGCCGCTGTCGCCATCGGCCTGCTCTACCTCGTGCCACAGCTGCACGGCGCCGGGCTCGCGCTCCGCGCGACGACCGGCCTGCCGGTCCAGGTGGGAGCGGTGCTCGTGGCGGTCGTCGTGACCGGCAACGTGATGGGCGGCGGTATGCGCAGCGCCACCTTCGTCCAGGCCTTCCAGTACTGGCTCAAGCTCACCTCCCTCGCCGTACCCGCCGTGTTCCTGCTGCTGGCCTGGCAGGCGGACGGCAGGCCGGCGCTCGGGGGGCCCGCCGGCCCGGTCTTCACCGGCAGCACGACGGTGTCGGCCGACAGCCCGGTTCGCTTCGTCGTCGAGCAGCCGGTGCCGGTGCTCATGGACGGCGAGCAACGGCTGCTCGGGGTCGGACCGCACCGCCTCGCGCAGGGCAGCACGATCGTCTTCCCCGCCGGTGCGGCGGTGCCCCACGTCGAGGGACTCGAGCCGGCGACCGGCCGGTCCTGGGTCCGGCCGTTGTCCGGCGCCGGGGGGGTCGAGCACCCGCTCTACGCGACGTACGCCCTCGTGCTGGCGACCTTTCTCGGCACGATGGGTCTGCCGCACGTCCTGGTGCGCTTCTACACCAACCCGGACGGCCGGGCCGCCCGCCGCACGACGCTGCTCGTGCTCGCGCTGCTGGGCGCGTTCTACCTGCTCCCGGCGTTGTACGGGGCGCTCGGGCGCCTCTACGTCCCCGAGCTGCTGCTGACCGGGCGTACCGACGCGGTGGTCCTCGCCCTGCCGGTGGCGGCGCTGGACGGGACGACCGGCCTGCTGCTGCAGGCGCTGCTGGTGGCCGGCGCGTTCGCCGCGTTCCTGTCGACCTCCTCCGGCCTGCTGGTGGCCACCGCCGGTGTGCTGCTGCAGGACCTGCTGCCCGTTGCCCGCAACGACCGCCCAGCCGGGCGGCTGCACGGCTCGGTGCGCGGCTTCCGGTTCGCCGCGGCACTGGTCGGCGCGGTCTCCCTCGCGCTGGCACTGCCGGCGACCGCGCTGCCCCTGGCGCAGGTGGTCGGGCTGGCCTTCGCGGTGGCGGCCTCGACGTTCTGCCCGCTGCTCGTGCTCGGGATCTGGTGGCGCGGCCTCACCGCGACCGGCGCGACGGCTGGTCTGCTCGTCGGCGGCACCCTGTCGGCGCTGGCGGTGACGGCGACGCTGACCGGAGCCGTGGCCGGAGGCTGGCCAGGCGCGTTGCTGGCCCAGCCGGCCGCCTGGACGGTGCCCACGGCGTTCGCCGTCATGGTGGGCGGCTCGCTGCTGACCCGCCGCTCGGTCCCACCCGATGTCGGCCGCACCATGCTCGCGCTGCACGCCCCGGAGGCGCTGGGACTGCCGGCCGCCCCCGACCGCTCGTCGCAGCTTTCGACCGCTCGACGCAGCCAGTGGGCGTTCAGGCGCATCCGCCGCTGAGTCGCCTTGTGTCGCCCTCCCTGTGGAGGGCAACGTGATGGGTGTCACAGCCGCGCATCCGCGGCTGTGACCTGTGCGGCAGTCCCGCTTCCGTCGGCTACAGGAGGATCCTTGACCACGTCCGAACACGACAGGAGGCACGCGACGTACACGCCGGTCGAGACGAGCTACCTCGTGATGCAGGAGAGTCCCGAATTCCAGGAACTCCGGCGGCGCTACCGCGGCTGGGTGCTGCCCGTCGCGCTGGGTGCGCTCGTCTGGTACTTCGCGTACGTGGCGCTCGCGGCCTACGCGGCCGACTTCATGGGCCAGCGGCTCGTCGGCAACATCAACGTCGGCCTGGTCCTCGGCCTGCTGCAGTTCGTCTCCACCTTCGCCGTGACGGCGCTCTACATCCGGCACGCCGACAAGAGCCTGGACCCTGCGTCGCAGCGCCTGCGTGAGAAGTTCGAGGAGGAGGCCCGATGACCGTCCTCGCCCAGGCCGCGGACACGGCCGTCGGCAGCCCGATCCTGAACCTGGCGATCTTCGGCGCGTTCGTCGCCGTGACGATGGCACTGGTCCTCAAGGCCAGCAAGACCAACAAGAGCGCCTCGGACATGTACACCGCCGGCTCCTCGTTCTCCGGCCGGCAGAACGGCGTCGCCATCTCCGGTGACTACCTGTCCGCCGCGTCGTTCCTCGGCATCGCCGGCGCCATCGCGCTGCAGGGCTACGACGGCTTCCTCTACTCCATCGGCTTCCTCGTCGCCTGGCTCATCGCGCTGCTGCTCGTCGCCGAGCTGCTCCGCAACACCGGGCGCTTCACGATGGCCGACGTGTTGGCGTTCCGGATGCGGGAGCGGCCGGTGCGCACGGCCGCCGCGACCTCGACGCTGGTCGTGTCGTTCTTCTACCTACTCGCCCAGATGGCCGGCGCGGGTGGCCTGGTCGCCCTGCTGCTGAACATCAACGGCCGCGGCGGGCAGAGCGTCATCATCGCTCTGGTCGGCATTCTCATGATCTCGTACGTGCTCATCGGCGGGATGAAGGGCACGACGTACGTCCAGATCATCAAGGCGGTGCTGCTCATCTCCGGCGCCGCCCTCATGTCGTTCTGGGTCCTCACCCGCTTCGGCTTCAACTTCTCCGAGATGCTCGGCCGGGGCGCCGAGGCCGGTGCGCAGCTCGAGCCGGGCAAGAAGTACGGCGTCAGCGGCATCACGCGACTGGACTTCATCTCGCTGTCGATGGCCCTGGTGCTCGGGACCGCCGGCCTGCCGCACATCCTGATGCGCTTCTACACCGTTCCCACGGCGAAGGAGGCTCGCCGGTCGGTGGTCTGGGCCATCTGGCTGATCGGCCTTTTCTACCTGTTCACGCTCACCCTGGGCTACGGCGCTGCCGCCCTGGTCGGTGCGGACCGGATCGCCGCCGCCCCCGGCGGAGCCAACTCGGCGGCTCCCCTGCTGGCCTTCGAGCTGGGCGGGACCCTGCTGCTCGGGGTCATCTCGGCGGTCGCCTTCGCCACCATCCTCGCGGTGGTCGCCGGGTTGACGATCACGGCGTCGGCCTCCTTCGCCCACGACATCTACGCCCAGGTGATCAAGCGCGGCCAGCCGGCGCCGGGCGCCGAGGTGCGGGTGGCCCGGATCGCCGCCATCGTGGTCGGCGCCGTCGCGATCCTCGGCGGCATCGCGGCCAACGGACAGAACATCGCGTTCCTGGTGGCGCTGGCCTTCGCGGTCGCGGCGTCGGCGAACCTGCCGACGATCCTGTACTCGCTGTTCTGGAAGCGGTTCAACACCCGTGGCTGCCTGTGGAGCATCTACGGCGGCCTGGTCATCACCATCACGCTGATCGCCTTCTCGCCAGCCGTCTCGGGCGCACCGACGGCGATGTTCCCCGGCGCGGACTTCGCGTGGTTCCCGCTGGCCAATCCCGGCCTGATCTCGATCCCGGCATCGTTCCTGCTCGGCTACCTCGGTGCGATCACGAGCAAGGAGTACAACGCCGCGAAGTACGCCGAGATGGAGGTCCGCTCGCTCACCGGTGCCGGCTCCTCACGTCAGGTGGTGCATCACTGAGGACCTGAGGCACGTACGAGCGCCGGCTCCCGGGACGTCCCCGGGGCCGGCGTTCGCGCCTGGTCAGAGCCCGTCCTCCCTCTGTACCTGCGCGACCAGCGCGGCGAGGACGCCGTCGTACGCCGCCGGTTCCTGCCGCGCCAGGTAGTGGCCGGCGAGCAGGAACCAGGTGGCGGTCCGCGCCCAGTCCTCCCGCATCGCCGGCAGTCCACGCCGAGCCTGGTCCAACGCACCGGCGATGTTCCGGTCCAGCTCGCCCAGGGCCGACGAGGTCGCCTCGTGCTCGACGATGCCCAGGCCAGCGCCGATGCGTGCGGCCGTGAGGAAGACCTTGTGCAGATACGGCTCGTCCTCGGGCGTCGCTCCGGTGCGCAGGTGCGGCAGCAGCCCGGTGACGAGCCGGCCGGCCAGGTCGTGCGCAACCGGCTCGTACGCCCGTCTGCTGCCCAGCTCGTAGTAGGTGGAGGCCTCGAAGGACGGCCCGCCCGCCTCCTGCGGCCAGCCGGTGCCGTCCGGTCGGGGCAGCGATAGCGGCAGCGGCTGGCCCGCCGGCCTCCGCGCCGATCTCCTGCCCGCACTGCTGGTCCAGTGCCGCAGCCACGTCACCCGGCCCCGCCTCCTTGTCCCGCCGTGTGCAGGCGTCGTCACCCGGCCGGCCGGGCGGCAGCCATCGACCGTCCGACCGCACGGATCGACCGCTCGGCGACATCGTTCGCGGACCCACTGTTGTGAGGCGTGTCACCGTAGGGGATGGTCGGAGCGACCCGAACAGCTCCCTGCCTTTGGAGGACCCGCGTGAGCACGCAGTCCACATCCGGCGTCGAGGCTCTGTCGACCGAGAGCCGCCGCTTCGAACCGCCCGCCGAGCTCGCCGCGAACGCGAACGTCCCCGCGGAGGTGTACGACCGGGCGGCGCAGGACCGGCTCGCCTTCTGGGCCGAGCAGGCGCGTCGGCTGCAGTGGGACACGCCCTGGGACGAGGTGCTCGACTGGCAGCCGCCGTTCGCGAAGTGGTTCGTCGGCGGCAAGCTCAACGTCGCGGTCAACTGCGTGGACCGCCACGTCGACGCCGGCAACGGCGACCGGGTGGCCCTGCACTGGGTCGGCGAGCCCGGGGAGGACAGCCGCGACCTCACCTACGCCGACCTGCAGCGCGAGGTCAGCAAGGCGGCCAACGCGCTCGAGTCGCTCGGCGTGCAGGCTGGTGACCGGATCTGCATCTACCTGCCGATGATCCCGGAGGCGGTCATCTCGATGCTGGCCTGCGCCCGGATCGGGGCGGCGCACTCCGTCGTCTTCGGCGGCTTCTCGGCGCAGGCGCTGGTCGACCGGATCACCGGCGCCGATGCCAAGGTCGTCATCACCGCCGACGGCGGCTACCGGCGCGGCGCGGCCAGCGCCCTCAAGCCCGCCGTCGACGAGGCGCTGCCACGCTGCCCGTCGGTGACCAACGTGCTCGTCGTCCGGCGCACGAAGCAGGACGTGGACTGGGTCGAGGGCCGGGACCTGTGGTGGCACGACGTCGTCGACGGCGCAGCCGAGACGCACGACGCGCAGTCCTTCGACGCCGAACAGCCGCTGTTCCTGCTCTACACCTCGGGCACCACCGGAAAGCCCAAGGGCATCGTGCACACCTCGGGTGGCTACCTCACCCAGACGGCCTGGACCCACTGGGCGGTCTTCGACCTCAAGCCAGAGACCGACGTCTACTGGTGCACCGCCGACGTCGGCTGGGTCACCGGCCACAGCTACCTCACGTACGGGCCGCTCGCCAACGGTGCGACACAGGTGATGTACGAAGGCACGCCGGATGCGGGCGGCCGCGACCGCTGGTGGTCGATCGTCGAGAAGTACAAGGTGACGATCCTCTACACGGCGCCCACGGCCATCCGCACCTTCATGAAGTGGGGGGACGAGCTGCCGGGGCAGCACGATCTGAGCTCGCTGCGGGTGCTCGGCAGCGTCGGCGAACCGATCAATCCCGAGGCATGGATGTGGTACCGGCGGGTAATCGGCGGGGATCGCTGCCCCATCGTCGACACCTGGTGGCAGACCGAGACCGGCGCGATGATGATCGCGCCGCTGCCCGGCGTGACCTCGTGCAAGCCGGGCTCGGCGATGGGTCCGCTGCCGGGCATCTCGGTGGACGTGGTCGACGGAGAGGGCGTGTCCGTGGGCGAGGTCGGCGGCGGGTTCCTCACCCTGGACGAGCCCTGGCCGTCGATGCTGCGCGGCATCTGGGGTGACGAGCAGCGATACCGCGACACGTACTGGTCCCGCTTCGAGGGCCGCTACTTCGCCGGCGACGGCGCGAAATGGGACGACGAGCACGTGCTCTGGCTGCTGGGCCGGGTCGACGACGTGATGAACATCAGCGGCCACCGCATCTCGACCACCGAGGTCGAGTCGGCGCTGGTGTCGCACCCGAAGGTGGCCGAGGCGGCAGTCGTCGGCGCCGCAGACCCCACCACCGGCCAGGCGATCGTGGCGTTCGTGACGGTCAAGGGCACGACCAGCGACTCGGACGACGCCTTCCTGCAGGAGCTGCGCAACCACGTGGCCAAGGAGATCGGCGCGATCGCCAAACCGCGCCAGATCGTGCTGTCCCCCGATCTGCCGAAGACGCGCAGCGGCAAGATCATGCGGCGGCTGCTGGTGGACATCGCCGAGCGGCGTGAGCTCGGGGACGTGACGACCCTGGCGGACCCAGCCGTCGTGCAGCAGATCGACGCGACGATGGGTGCGCTGGCCGGCAAGGGGAGCTGAGCCCGGCTCGCGACGCGCGGGCAGAGACTGGCTCGACGCACGTGCGGGTCGTGTCGACCGGGCCGGCGGAAGCCAAGATCTTCGGAACATCCACAGGGCCAGGCTCCTGTGGATGTTCCGAAGATCTTGTTCGGGCTCCGGCACGGTGCGCCCACGACCGGCGGCGTGGGCTGATCGCCGCCGGGGCGACGTCCCCGTGCCCTCAGGTCCGTGCAGCCCGGGTCTCGCGGACAAGGGGCGCGACCCGGGTGCCGAGCAACTCGATGCCGTGCAGCAGGTTGTCGTGGGCGAGCCGCACGTTGGTCATCTGCAGCGACAGCCGCGCCACGCCGCCGAGGTCGTCGGAGATCCGCAGAATCTTCGTGGCGACGGCCTCCGGGTCGCCGATGAGGAAGGCTCCGTCGGGCTCGCACATCGCGTCGTACTGCGCGCGCACGGGCGGGCCGAAGCCCCGCTCCTTGCCGATCTTGGTGAACATCTGGGCCCAGCCGGGGTAGAAGTCTTCGGCGGCCTGTCGGCTGGTGTCGCCCACGAAGCCGAAGCAGTGCAGCCCCACCTGCAGCTGGTCCGCCGGGTGCCCGGCGCGCCGGCCGGCCTCCCGGTAGAGGTCGACGAGCGGGCGGAACCGGGCCGGCTGCCCGCCGATGATGGCCACCATGAGCGGCAGACCGAGCGTGCCGGCGCGGACGAAGGACTCGGGTGTGCCGCCGACGCCCACCCAGACCGGGAGCGGGTCCTGCACCGGCCGCGGATAGACCCCTTGCCCTGCCAGCGGTGGTCGGTGCCGGCCGGACCACGTCACCTCCGGGCTCGCCCGGATCCGCAGCAGCAGGTCGAGCTTCTCGGCGAACAGCGCGTCGTAGTCGGCCAGGTCCAGCCCGAACAGCGGAAAGGCCTCGGTGAACGAGCCACGGCCCACGACCAGGTCGATGCGGCCCTTCGAGATCAGGTCGAGCGTGGCGAACTCCTGAAAGACGCGCACCGGGTCGTTCGCGCTCAGCACCGTCACCGCGCTGTTGAGCCGGATGCGGGTGGTCCGTGCGGCAGCAGCGGCCAGCAGCACCGCCGGCGCGGAGTCCAGGTACTCGCGCCGGTGGTGCTCGCCGATGCCGTAGGTGTCCAGACCGACCCGGTCGGCGCACTCGACCTCCTCGAGCAGGTGCTGCACCCGCTGGAGCGGCGTGACGTCCACGCCGGTCCCGGGGTCGGTGACGGTCGAGACGAAGCTGTCGATGCCGATCAGCACGCGATCTCCCTCGGCGGCGCGGAAGGCGAGTTCAGGCGGCCTGTGAGCTCAGGCGGCCCACAGACCTCAGGCGGCCGGCTTGAGGAGCACCTTCACGCAGCCATCTTCCTTCTTCTGGAACGTCTGGTACATCTGCGGGGCCTGCTCCAGCGGGACGGCGTGGGTGTGGAAGGTGTCGACGCCGAGCGGGTCCTCGTCGGTCAGCAGCGGCAGGATGTCGTCGACCCAGCGCTTGACGTTGGCCTGGCCCATTCGCAGCTGGATCTGCTTGTCGAACAGCGTGAGCATCGGCATCGGGTCGGCCATGCCGCCGTAGACACCCGACAGCGAGATGGTGCCGCCGCGGCGGACGATGTCGATGGCGGAGTAGAGGGCACCCAGCCGGTCGACGCCCGCCCGCTCCATCATCGGTGCGGCCACCGCGTCCGGCAGCAGGCCGGCCATCTGCTGCACCACCTTGGTCACCGGAGAGCCGTGTGCCTCCAACCCGACGGCGTCCACGACCGAGTCGGGCCCGCGCCCGCCGGTCATGTCGCGCAGGACGTCACCGAGGTCGCGCCCGACCTCCTCCATGTCCACCACCTCGTAGCCGCGGGCCCGGCCGCGCTGCAGTCGCTCGGTCACCCGGTCGACGCCGATCACGCGGAAGCCGTGGTGCTGGCCGATCCGGCAGGACATGTCGCCGATCGGGCCGAGCCCCAGCACGACGAGGGTCCCGCCCGGCGGCACCGCGGCGTACTCCACGGCCTGCCACGCGGTGGGCAGCACATCCGACAGGTAGACGAAGCGTTCGTCGGCAGGGCCGTGCGGCACCTTCACGTGTGTCGTCTGCGCCTGCGGCACGCGCAGGTACTCCGCCTGGCCGCCGGGCACCGACCCGTACAGCCTGGAGTAACCGAAGATCGCCGCACCGGAGCCCTCGGCGCGCACCTGGGTCGTCTCGCACTGCGTGAACAGCCCCTGGTGGCACATCCAGCAGGTGCCGCAGGAGATCTGGAACGGAATGACGACCCGGTCGCCCTTCGCGAGATTCGGAACCTCCGATCCGACCTCCTCGACGATGCCCATCGGCTCGTGCCCGAGCACGTCGCCCTTGGCCATGAACGGACCGAGAACTTCGTACAGGTGCAGGTCGGACCCACAGATGTTGGTCGTGGTGATCCGGATGACGGCGTCGGTGGGCTGCTCGATACGCGGATCCGGAACGTCCTCGACGCTGACGTTGCGCTTGCCCTGCCACGTGAGTGCTCTCATGCCTGGCGCCGTTCCCCGGGCGGTCGGCGGCTACCCCTCCAACGGGGCGAGCCGTGCATGTCACGCCGGCCGCCACGGCGTTCTCCGGGCTCGGAGCCCGTTGGTCCTAGCCGGCGTCCTTCAGCTCGTCGACCACCAGCTCCTCCAACCCCCCGGTCCCGGAGCGGTAGGCGGCCCGGCCGATCATGTGGGCGGCGACCGGAGCGGTGAGGAACTGGAAGGCGGCCACCAGCAGCAGCTTGGTGGCGTTGCCGCCGTCGTCCTGCCGCAGCGCGGCGCCGACCGTGACGAGCAGCAGGCCGAGCGTCGCGGGCTTGGTGGCGGCGTGCATCCGGCTGAAGACGTCGGGGAAGCGCACCAGCCCGAGGCCGGCCAGCACGGCGAGCGCGACGCCGCTGAGCATCAGCAGGGAGCTGAGGACGTCCAGCACGATCACGAGGACCCCCGTCGCTCGACGAAGCGGGCCACCGTCACCGTGCCGACGAAGCCGAGCAGCGCCACGGCGAGCAGCACGGCCAGGAAGCTGCCGTCCCGCGTGGCGGCGGCAGCGACGGCGATGCCGCTGACGACGACGTAGAGCAGCGCGTCCAGCGCGACGATCCGGTCGGGCACCGACGGGCCGGCGATGAGCCGCACCACGCACAACACGGCCGCCAGGCTCAGGCCGGCCAGGCAGACGGCCACGACGACGCTCACTGGGGCACCTCCCTCACTGCGGAACCTCCGTGCCGGCCTGCAGGTCCTCGGTCAGGGCCAGCCGACACGGCGGCGAGCCGACGGCCAGGATCGCGAGCCGCTCGATGCGCAGGATGTCGCCCCGCATCCGCTCGACGCCACCGGGTCCGGCTCCGACGTCCAGCACGTGCACGTAGAGCGTCGAGCGCGGTCGGTCGACCTCGAGCGTCAGGGTGCCGGGTGTCAGGCTGATGGCGTTGGCCAACAGGGTCAGCAGCCGGTCCGAGGCGCAGCGCACCGGCACCGCCAGCACCGCCTGCCGAAGCGTCGCCCGCGGCCGCACGACGAGCAGCGCGACCTGCAGGCTGGCCTGCACCAGGTCGACGGCGAAGTGACCGACGAACCGCAGCAGCGCTCCCGGCCGGATCTCGCTCTCGTCGGGCACGTCGGTCAGCGGGAGGGACAGCAGCAGCACCAGCGCGACGGCCAGGCCGCCGAGCACGTTCGCCACGGTGACCGAGCCCCACAGGCCGACCCACACGGCAGTCAGCCAGACGAGCAGCCCGGGGTGTCGGGTCAACCGGCTCATCGGGCAGCCTCCGCGCCCAGGACCGCCTCGACGTACGGGTGCCGGTCGACCAGGTCTTCGGCGGCACGGACGCTGAGCCCGTAGAGCGGGCCGGCCACGACGGTGATCGCCAGCCCGCCGGCGACGGCGAGGACGGTGGCACCGGTCATCAGCCGCGGGGTACGGGCCACACCGACGTCGACGGCGTCCTCGACGTCGCGGTCGGGCACCACCGCGGCGACCGGCCCCCAGAACACACCGCTCCAGACCCGGCCCATCGCCAGCAGCGTCAGCAGGCTGGTGAGCACGGCCGCCGCCACCGCCACCGCTGCCAGTGTGCCGCCGTCGGCGAGCCCCGCCTGCAGCAGACCGAGCTTGGCCAGGAAGCCGGACAGCGGCGGGATGCCGGCCAACGACAGCGCCGGCAGCAGGTAGAGCACGGCCAGCAGCGGGGCGACGTGCTGCAGCCCGCCGGCCCGCTCGATCGAGGACGTGCCCTCGCGCCGCTCCATCAGACCGGCCACGAGGAACAGTGTCGTCTGGACGACGATGTGGTGCACGGTGTAGAGGATCGCGCCGGCCAGGCCGGCCACGGAGTACAGGCCGAGCCCCAGCAACATGTAGCCGATGTGGCTGACGATCGTGAACGACAGCAGCCGTTTGAGGTCGTCCTGGACCAGCGCGCCGAGGATCCCGACCACCATCGTCAGGATGGCCAGCACCAGCAGCACCGAGCCGATCCGGGCGTCGCCCGGGAACAGCAGCGTCTGGGTACGGATGATGGCGTAGACGCCGACCTTGGTCAGCAGCCCGGCGAACACCGCGGTCACCGGCGACGGCGCGGTCGGGTAGCTGTCCGGCAGCCAGGAGAACAGCGGGAAGATCGCGGCCTTGATGCCGAAGACGACGAGCATCGTCAGGCCCAGCGCGACCCGCAGACCCTCCGGCAGGTCGGCCATCCGACCAGCCGCGTCGGCCATGTTGACGGTGCCGGTGGCGGCGTAGACCAGCCCGATGACCGTCACGAACAGCACCGACGCCAGCAAGCTGACGACGACGTAGGTCATGCCGGCACGCACCTGCGCCTTGCCGCCGTCCAACGTCAGCAGGACGTAGGACGCGACGAGCATGACCTCGAACGCCACGAACAGGTTGAACAGGTCGCCGGTCAAAAATGCCATCGAGATGCCGGCGGCCAGGACGAGGTAGCAGGGGTGGAAGACGGCCAACGTGGAGCGTCGGCCGTCGGCGACGCCCTGGCCCAGGGCGTAGAGGAGCACCGCCAGCAGCACCGAGCTGGACACCACCAGCAGCAACGTCGACAGCCGGTCGGCGACCAGCGAGATGCCGGCCGGCGCCGCCCAGCCTCCGAGCTGCACGACCGTCGCACCCTCGGCGTCGGCCATCCGCAGCAACCTCGGGGCCGTGGCGACCACGGCCGCCAGCGTCAGGAGGGACAGCAGCCGCTGCACCCGCTGATGGCGGGCGAACAGCACCGACAGACCGGCGGCGAGCAGCGGCAGGACGACCGGCAGCGGCACGAGGACCCGGATCACAGGTCGTCCTCCGGCCGGACCACGCGAACCAGCTCGTGGTGGTCGTCCTGGGCACGGCGACGCACCAGCCGCCGGTCCTCGACGTCGTCCTGCACCTCGTCCTCACCGTGAAGCACCCAGCTGCGGTAGGCCAGCGCGAGCAGGAACGCGGACACACCGAAGGTGATGACGATGGCCGTCAGCACCATCGCCTGCGGGAGTGGGTCGGCGGTGCCGCCGACCACTCCTGCGGTGCCGCCCGAACCGCCCTTGGCGATGAACGGGACTGCGCCGGCCGGGCCACCGGCCTGTAGCAGAAGCAGATTCGCCCCGTGGCCGAGCAGGCCGAGCCCGATGACGATGCGGGTCAGGGTGCGCTGCAGCAGCAGGTAGGTGCCGACGGTGTAGAGCACCCCGATCAGCAGCGCGAGGGTGAGGTTGCCGCTCACCGCTCCGCCTCCGCACCCAGCGTGCGCAGGACGGCCAGCACGAGGCCGACGACGATGAGGTAGACGCCGGTGTCGAAGGGCAGCGCGCTGGTCACCTTCAGCGCGCCGAGCAGCGGCGGGTGCAGCTCGAGCTTCCCGCTCTCCAGGAACTGGCCGCCGAACAGCCAGGCCGCCATGCCGGTGCCCGCGGCCAGCACCAGCCCGCCGCCGATCGGCACGCCGGGATCGATCGGGACGGCGGCCTTCAGCGCCGCCGGGCCCCCGGCGATGTAGCGCAGCACGAAGGAGGCGCCGGCGACCAGCCCGCCGACGAAGCCGCCGCCGGGCTGGTTGTGGCCGGCGAACAGCAGGTAGAGGGAGAACACCAGCACCGTGTGGAAGACCAGCCGGACGGCCGTCTCCAGCACGACCGAACGCTGCGCGGCGTCCAGCTCCTGCGCTCCTGGGAGCCGCGGCGGCGCCCCGCTGTCCACGGGCTGACTCATGGCAACACCTTCGCTGCGGCGGCCGTCTCCATCGCCGGCTCCTCGGCGGCGGTGAGGGCCGACTCCCCGGTGCCCTGCTTGGCCCGCCGACCCCGCCCGGCCTGCACGAGGCTGGCGATGCCCATGGCGGCGACGGCGAGCACGGTGATCTCCCCCAGGGTGTCGAAGCCGCGGAAGTCGACCAGCACGACGTTGACCACGTTGCTGCCACCACCCTCCGACAGAGCTCGGTCCAGGTAGTCCTGCGACGCCGGTGGCGCGGTGCGCGCCTGGCTGCTGACCAGCGTCGCGATGGTCACGAACGCGCCCACCGACAGCGCGACGGCCAGCCGGATGCCCTGGCTGATCCGGAACGGGCTGGGGCTGAACGTCGCCGGCAGCCGGCGCAGGACGAACACGAAGATGACCAGCGCCAGCGTCTCGACGAGGAACTGCGTGAGCGCGAGGTCGGGACCGCCCTGCAACACGAACAGCACGGCGATCCCGTAGCCGACGGCGCCGAGGTAGAGCACTGCGGTGAAGCGCCGGGAGGCGCGTGCGGTGACGACTGCGGCCACGGCCACGACGAGTGCGACCACCGCCTGCAACGGCCGGTCGTAGGCGTGCAGGTCCCCGGTGACGCGGGTGCCGACCAGCAGCCCGGTGCCCGGGAGGAGGACCAGCGTGAGCAGCACCATGCCGAGGTAGACCGGCAGCGAACCCGTCTGCACCGCCACCGTGCTGCGCAGCGCGACCCGGTCCAGGCCCACCAGCGTCGCGTCATAGCTGCGGTCGGCGTCGACCGCGCCGAGCACCGGACTGAGCCGGCGCTGCACCTCGCGCACCCGCTCCCGCCCGGCGAACAGCGCGGCGCCCAGCAGCAGCGTCAACACCGAGAAACCCAGGGCCGGTGTCAACCCGTGCCACAGCGCCAGGTGCTCGACCTTCCCCTCCGGTCCCACCGGCACGTCGTACGACGCGGCGTAGCCCTGCACGAGCGGGTCGGCCAGGACAGGCAGCAGCCCCACCGCCAGCCCCGCGACGCCGAGCACGACGACGGGAGCGAGGAAGCCGGGCCGCGGCGTGTGGGTGGGGGTCGGCGCACAGCCGGGTTTGCCGGCGAACGCGCCCCAGACGAAGCGCGCACTGTAGGCAGCGGTCAGCACGGAGCCGACGAACAACCCGGCGAAGACCAGTCGGTCGCCGAGGCCGCCGTGCAGGAAGGCTTCGTAGGCAGCCTCTTTCGAGATGAAGCCGAGCAGCGGCGGCACCCCGGCCATCGACAGCGCCGCCAGCGTGGCGACCACCGCGAGCACCGGCAGCCGCGCACCCACACCGGACAGCAGACGCAGGTCACGGGTGCCGGTCTCGTGGTCGATGATCCCGACCGTCAGGAAGAGGGTGGACTTGAACAGGCCGTGCGCCAGCAGCAGGACCGCACCGGCCAGCGCAGCCTCGCGGGTGCCCGCGCCGAGCAGCACGAACAGGAAGCCGAGCTGGCTGACGGTGCCGAAGGCCAGCAGCCGCTTGAGGTCGGTCTGCCGCAGCGCCCGCCAGCCACCGACGATCATCGTCAGCAGGCCGACGGTGAGCACCACGGGGCGCCAGGGGCCGACCAGCGCGAACGCGGGAGCCAGCCGAGCGACCAGATAGACCCCCGCCTTCACCATCGCGGCGGCGTGCAGGTAGGCCGACACCGGGGTGGGGGCCGCCATCGCCGCCGGCAGCCACGGGTGGAACGGGATCTGGGCGCTCTTGGTGAACGCACCGACCAGGATGAGCAGCAGCGCCACCGGGACGGTGCCGCCGGTGGGCGGCTCGGCCAGGATCGCCGACAGCGAGGAGGTGCCGGCGGCCTGCCCGAGCAGGATCAGCCCGAGCAGCATGACCAGGCCGCCGAGCGTGGTGACGACCAACGCCTGCTGCGCGGCGCGCCGGCTCTCCTCCTGCTCGTCGTCGAACCCGATGAGCAGGTACGACGTGACACTGGTGAGCTCCCAGAAGACGTAGAGCAGGATCAGGTCGTCGGCGAGCACCAGGCCGAGCATCGCGCCGGCGAAACCGGTCAGCACGCCGGCGAATCGACCCAGGCCCCTTTGCTCGGAAGGGAAGTAGCTCGCGCAGTAGAGGAAGACGAGCGTGCCGACGCCGGAGACCAGCGTGACCATCAGCAGCGCGAGGGCGTCCAGCCGCAGGTCGAGGGTGAGGTCCAGGCCGGGCACCCAGGCGGCCGCGAAGCTGACCGGCCGCCCGTCGAGCACGGCAGCCGCCTGCGTGGCTGCCCACACCGTCGTCGCCGCCGGCGCCAGGGCGACGAGCAGGAAGACCCGCCGGCCGATCCGGGCACCGGCGGCCGGCGCGACCAGCGCCAGCACCAGGTGCAGGGCCAGCAGGACGAGCACGGAGCCTCCGGGGTCGGGTCAGGGCGGGACCTCGGGGCGCGCACGCCGGTCGAGGACGCCGACCAGGCTTCCCGGCACACCGAGTCCTCACCCTACCGGCGGCCCCGTGTCGTGGCCGAGGGCGGCGGGTAGGAGCGGCAGCGACCTCGCCGTCCGCCGTTGCTGCCGCGGACGGCACCTGCCCCGGAAGGACCCGCATGGACAGCGCGCAGACGCCCGGCACGAGCGCCGGCGACCGGCCAGAGGACAGGAGCCTCGGAGAGCTCGTCGCGACCGCCACCCGCGACCTGTCGCTGCTCGTCCACCAGGAGGTCGAGCTGGCCAAGACGGAGATCAAGACGGAGGTGGTCGCTGCCGGCAAGGGCGCCGGGCTGTTCGGCGGCGCCGGCTTCGCCGGGCTGTTCGCGCTGATCTTCCTGTCAATCTCCGCGGCGTACGGCGTCTCGGCGCTCGGCATGCCACTCGGCCTCGGCTTCTTCACCGTCGGCGCGCTCTACCTGGCTGCCGCGGCGGTCCTGGCGCTGAGCGGCAAGAAGAAGATCGGCCAGGTCGGTCCGCCGGAGAAGACGCTCGAGACACTCAAGGACGACGTCGCCTGGGCCAAGCACCCCACCCGCACGTCCTAGCCGTCCGGCGTGGCAGCCTGCTGCCATGCCGGTCACGGAGTCCGTGGTCCTCGTCGACGGCCCGTGGACGCACCGCGAGGTGACCGCCAACGGCGCCCGCTTCCACGTCGCCGAGTGCGGCCCACCCGACGGCCCGCTGGTGCTGCTGCTGCACGGCTTTCCGGAGTTCTGGTGGTCCTGGCGGCACCAGCTCGCCGCCTTCGGCGACGCCGGCTTCCGCGCCGTTGCCCCCGACCTGCGCGGCTACGGCGCCTCGGACAAGCCGCCGCGCGGCTACGACGCCTACACGCTGTCCTCCGACGTCGCCGGGATGGTGCGAGCCCTCGGAGCCCGTGACGCCTTCGTCGTCGGCCACGACTGGGGCGGCGTGCTGGCGTGGACGGTCGCCACCCTGCACCCGTCGGTCGTGCGGCGGCTGGCCGTCCTCGACATGCCGCATCCGCTGCGGCTGCGGCGTGCGCTGCACACGGACACCGCCCAACTACGCGCCTCGGCCCATCTCGGCTACTTCCAGCTCCCGAAGCTGCCCGAGGCCAAGATCCTGCGGGACGACGGCGCCTTCGTCGGCGCCCTGCTGCGGCGCTGGGGCGGAGCCGGCTTCCCGGACCCCGAGACCGAGCGGCGCTGCCGCGAGGCGATGCAGATCCCGGGGGCGGCGCACTGCTCGCTGGAGTGGTACCGGTGGGCGGTGCGCTCGCTGACCCGCCCGAGCGGCCTGCGGTTCCTCGGCCTCCTGAACCGCGGCGTGGGCGTTCCCACCCTGCAGCTGCACGGCGAGCTGGACAGCTGCCTGCTACCCACGACCGCGCACGGCAGCGGCGCCTGGGTCGACGCGCCGTACGAGCTGCAGGTGCTCGCCGGGCTGGGGCACTTCCCGCACCAGGAGGACCCGGAGCTGGTCACCGCTGCGCTGCTCGAGCATGCGCGCGCGTGACGCGGCCGGCCGGCCGGTGCCGGCCGACTCCCCCGACGCCGTCGAGCCGGTGCCCGAGCAGGCCCTGCCGCCCTCCGACGCCGTCGCCCTGGCCCGCGACCTGCTCGACCGTGGCCGGCCGTTCTTCGCGCACGACGTGCTCGAGGCGCGCTGGAAGGCGGCGCCGGACTCCGAGCGCGAGCTCTGGCAGGGACTGGCACAGGTCTGCGTGGGCCTGACTCATCTGCAGCGCGGCAACCCGGTCGGCGGCGCCCGGCTGCTACGGCGGGGAGCCGGTCGGCTCCACAGCTGGTCCGGGCCGTCGTACGGCATCGACGTCGCGCAGGTGGTGCGGCAGGCGCTGGCCCGCGCCGAGGCGGTGGAGGCCGGCCGGGACGGCCCGCCGGTCGAGCTCTGACCAGGTTGCCGCTCCTCAGGGGCCCGACCCGTCAGGCGGCCTGGCTGCGGGACTCGGCGGCGTGGGCCAGATTGGCCAGGAAGCCCTCTGCCATGACACCCAGGGCGGCGGCATCGAGCCGGCTGCCGCCCAGGCCGGCGCTGTCCAGGGTGAGCACGGCGTGTGTCGAGGGGGTGCCGTCCGCACCGGGTGCGTAGGCCAGCGTCACGGTGCCTTCGGTTCCGGGCAGACCGGGCCCGGACCAGGCGAAACGGGTGACGAAGGACGTCGGGGTGCGGCGCGGCGGCAGGGCCCGCACGGAGGCGGCGGTAGGAACCCGCTCGCCCTCGGCCCACGCCACCTCCAGCTCTGCCTCGACCAGCGCCCGGCCGCCCACCTCGCCGATCCGGCGGACACCGGGCCAGAGTTCGAGCGCGGTCGGGCCGGCGAGCAGCAGCGCCGTGCTGGTGGGGTCGGCACAGATGCGGCGGATCACGCGGATACGGGTCGTGCCGCCGGAGCCGGCGAGGTCGCGGGACACGACACCTCCTCCTCGCGGTCGACCGTGCTTGCTCCAGCAAGCGTACGGCAGGCAGTGCCTTTCGGCAGCCCGGCCACAGGTCAGGAACAGTTGCCGGTACTGACCCGGTCGGTGGCGCGTCGGCCCTCGCTCGCCTCGTCGGCGACCTCCGCCGCCGTCAGCGCGTAACCCACCTGCTCGTTGTCGGCCGCCGCCGCGAAGATCACGCCGAGCACGCGACCGGACGGGTCGATCAGCGGCCCCCCGGAGTTGCCCTGCCGCACCCGTGAGAACAGCGCGTAGACCTCCCGCTCGACGGTTCCGCGGGCGTAGATGTCGCCGCCCCTCGCGTTCATCACCGCGCGTACGCGGGCCGCGCGCACGTCGAAGGGACCGTCCTGGGGGTAGCCGAGGACCAACGCGTCGGCGCCGCTCTCGGCTTCGTCGGTCGCGAACGGCAGCACCGCGCGATCCAGCCCCGGAACGGCCAGCACGGCCACATCGGTGGAGGGGTCGAACAGCACCACACGGGCATCGAGTTTGCGGTCTCCGACCGTCACCTTGGGCTCGTCGACCCCGGCCACCACGTGCGCATTGGTCATCAGCCGCTCCGGGGCGTAGACGAAACCGCTGCCCGCCACGTTCTTGCGGCAGCGGGGGGCCGCCCCGGTCACCTTGAGCACACTCGGGCGCACCTTCTGCACCACCGCGCTCTGGACCAGCGCCGGGTCCGGCGGGTCGACCGGGCGCACGTCGGTCGGCAGCAGCCCGTCGAAGACCTCGGGGAAGCCACGCTCGTCGATCAGGTTCCGGAAGGAGGCGAAGAAGCGCTTGCCGGCATCCGGGACCAGGCCGTCCACAGTGGTGATGACCACCGAGTGCCGCACCTGCGAGGCCAGTGCGGGGTACGGCGAGCTCGCGACGGCACGGCCGACCATCCAGGAGACCAGCAGCAGGCCCACGACACTGATGGCCGCGCCGCCCAGCGCGTCGACGTGCCGGGCCGGCCTCCAGGTCAACTGCCCACGCAGCACACTGCCGAGGAACGAGGTGAGCAACTGACCGATGCTGGCACCGAGGAAGACCAGGACGAGGCCGACGACCGCCTGCGGGAGGTCGGCGGCATACGGCAGCTCAGCGACGGTCGGGGCCAGCTTCGCGCCGACGACGCCGCCGCCGAGGAAGCCGACGAAGGACAGCACGCCGACCACGAATCCCTGCCGGTAGCCGGAGACGGCGAACAGCAGCGACACCACGAGCAGCAGGACGTCGAGCAGGTCGCCGGGCACTTCTGGACCTTAGCCTGCAGCCCTGGAGTGACCGGCTGGAGTGACCGGCTCCGGATCCAGCGTGCGGCTGCGGGTGGCGTCCCAGGGACGCTCCCAGCCGGCGAGGGCGAGCAGCCGGTCGAGCAGTCCCGCGGTGAACCCCCACACGAGCAGGCCGCGCACCTCGAACGCCGGGCCGACCCAGCCGCTCGGGTGCCGCACCCGCAGCCGGTTGGTCGGTTCGACCAGCTCGGCGATCGGCACCCGCGCGACGGCGGCCACCTCGGCCTCGTCCACGACGTCGACGCCGTGCGGTGCCCGCCACCAGCCGACGACCGGGTGGACGACGAAGCCTGAGGGCGGCAGGAACAGCGCGGGCAACTGCCCCAGCACCTCGACCGTCCCAGGATCCAGGCCGACCTCCTCCGTCGCCTCACGCAGCGCGGCGTTGACCGGCCCGTCGGCAGCGGGGTCACCGTCCGCCGGGTCGAGCGCACCGCCCGGAAAGGCCGGCTGTCCGGCATGCGCGCGCAGCGTGTGCGCCCGCTCGATGAGCAGCACGTCGGGACCGGTCACGCCCTCACCGAACAGGATCAGCACCGCGGAGTGGCGGCCGCCGGTGGGCGGGGGCAGGAAGCGGCTGAGCTGCTCGGCGCGTACCTCCGGGAGCACCCGCACCAGCCCCGCCAGCCAGGCCGGCGGCGCAGCCGCACCCCCGGCTGCTCGGCCGTCAGCGCCGCGGGCTCGCCTCACAGCGACACCGCCACCGCGTCCGGCGTCTTGACCAGCTTCGCCGCGACCTCCGGATCGGTGGGGCCGGTGCCGTACGACGGGCACAGGGCCGCCAGCCCGCACGCCCCGCAGGCCGGCCTGCGGGCGTGGCAGACCCGCCGGCCGTGAAAGATCACCCGGTGGCTGAACATCGTCCACTCGGGCCTCGGGAGCAGCCCGGCCACCACCACCTCGATCTTGACCGGATCGTCCAGCTCGACCCAGCGGAAGCGCCGGACGAGCCGGCCGAAGTGCGTGTCGACGGTCAGCCCCGGCACGCCGAAGGCGTTGCCCAGCACGACGTTCGCGGTCTTGCGGCCGATGCCGGGCAGCCGGACGAGGTCCTCCAGCCGGGCCGGCACCTGCCCGCCGTGCTGGTCGACCAGTGCCGCGCCCAGCCCGATCAGGCTGCTGGTCTTGTTGCGGAAGAAGCCGGTCGGCCGGATCAGGCTCTCCAGCTCCACCCGGTCGGCGCCGGCGTAGTCCGCCGCGCTGCGGTAGCGGCGAAACAGCTCGGGCGTGACCTCGTTGACCCGCCGGTCGGTGCACTGGGCGGACAGGATGGTGGCCACGGTGAGCTCGAGCGGCGTCGTGAAATCCAGTTCACAGTGCGCATCCGGGTGCAGAACGGCCAGCTCCCGGGCGATCCGCCGGGCCCGGCGGACGAGCGCCGTCCGGGTCGGCGGAACGGGGCGAGCCATAGGTCACAGCGTACGTGGCGGGCCGTTGCCGGCGCCTGACGTCGTGGCGATGACCCACCCGGGTGATCCCACTCAAGGTGCTCCCGCAGGGTGACGAGCCAACCAGGGTCGATCACAGAGCGTGACCGCAGAGGGAGGCATCCGATGACCGCACCGACCGGACGACCCGTCCAGCAGGGTCCGGCCGGCGGCACTTCCGGCAGCGGCGGCGTCGCGCTGGCCGGCCGGCCGGCGCCGGCGCGGCGCAAGGGCGCGGCGCGCCGGGCGCCGGTCCGCAACGCGGACTACGCCCACCTGTCCATCGACGCCCTGCGCGAGTACCGCCGGGCGCTGACGGCCGAGGAGGGCAGGGTGTCGTACTGGCGCCGGATCCTGCAGGCCCGGCTCGACGTGCTGCAGGCCGGCTCCGGCGCCCGGGAGTTCGACCAGGACCGGCTGCGCCCGCTGCTCACCTCCGCGCGGATCGGTGCCGGCCGGCAAGCGCTGGTGGAGGTGCTGCCCGCGGACGACATTCCGCCGCTGCCGAGCCTCGGTGAGCTGTGGGACCGACGGGTGGCCGACGACGACGTCGAGGGCCAGGCCGCGTTCGGACACGACCTACGGATCGCGGAGACCCAGCTGTCGACGTACCGGGTCGCGCTGCACCGGCGAATCGGCCAGGCGACCGTCGAGCTGATCGCGCGCTACCGCGAGGAGCCGACCCTGTGTCTGTCGGCGCTGCCGGTCGAGCCGGGACGCTCCACCACTGCCTGACCCCACCTGGCTGCAGGTCGCTTGCGCGAGGGGAGCACCATGGACGACGTGGCCCTGCTCGTCGTCGCGTTGCTGTTGCCGTTGCTGCTGCTCGTGCTCATGCTCATGATGGAGCGGGTCGAGCGGCCCCTGCGGGTCGACTCGGTGAGCGAGCAGCTGCAGTCCTTCCTTGATTCCGCCCGGCCCGAAGAGGTGGAGACCTACGTCAGCGAGGGGTTCGCGCCCGCGCTCGAGCGCTACTGGCGGCGACGCCGGCTGTCGGGCCTGCTGCCGGGACGCGGACGCTAGTCCGGTCGGACGTGGAAGACTCGGGGACGGCGGCACCCGGAGGCCGCACCGGAGCGGGAGATGACGGCCTTGAGCAGCGCGATGCAGGACAACACGGATGAGCCCGGCGACGGCGTGCTGGCCGCTGCGGGCCTGTTCCAGGGCGTGGCCCCGGAGGCCCGCGAGGCGCTGTCGTCCGCGCTGGAGTACGGCGACTACTCGCGCGGCGAGACCGTCTTCACCGAGGGCGAGCAGGGGGACACCCTCTACATCGTGCTGTCCGGCAAGGTGAAGGTCGGCCGGCGCGCCGCCGACGGGCGCGAGAACATGCTGTCGGTGATGGGGCCGTCGGACATGTTCGGCGAGCTGTCGCTGTTCGACCCCGGTCCGCGCACCGCGACCGCCACCGTCCTCACCGACTCCCGGCTCGCCTCGCTGGCGCACGCGTCGCTGCGACCGTGGATCAGCGACCGGCCCGAGATCGCCGAGCAGCTGCTGCGGGTGCTGGCCCGCCGGCTGCGCCGGACCAACGACGCGCTGGCCGACCTGATCTTCACCGACGTGCCCGGCCGCGTCGCCAAGGCGCTGCTCGGCCTGGCCGAGCGCTTCGGCACCGCGGAGGGCGACGGGGTACGCGTGCACCACGACCTGACCCAGGAGGAGCTGGCCCAGCTGGTCGGCGCCTCCCGCGAGACGGTCAACAAGGCGTTGGCCGACTTCGCCGCACGCGGCTGGATGCGGGTCGACTCGCGCGCCGTGACGATTCTCGACGCGGACCGGCTGAGCCGCCGCGCCCGCTGAGGGCGGGCCGGGCGGGACAGCTGCCGCTGATCAACGCCGGGGTTCCGCACATTCTGACCCCGGAAAAAGTGCGCAAGTCCGGCGTTGATCATGGAACGGCGCGGCTAGGTCGGCAGGACCAGCGGCTCCTCGCCGTCGGCCAGCCGACCGGCGATCTCGCGCAGCCCCAGCCAGGTCGGGTCCGGCACCAGCACGACCTGCGCGTCGTGGCTGCCCAACCCGGGCGGCGGCGCCGTCCGCCAGGCCTCCACGACGGCGGCGTGCCGCAGGTAGGCGACATGCTCGCGCAGCCCGTCGGCGGTGAGCGTCGCGACCACCCGGCCCTGTGTCCCGAGCGCCCGGGCGAGCGCCTCACGCCAGCGGCCGAGCACCGCATGCTCCTCGTCGTACGGCTGCCCCTGCGGGTCGGGGTCCTGCACGGTCACCGTGACGACGAGCTGGACGTCGAAGCCACGCCACGGCGCACCCTCCGCGGCAGCGTCGTCGAGCTCGACCACGACCAGGCCGTCCTCGTCGTCGACGAGCTGCTCCCACCGCGGGGGGACCTCGTGCAGCTCCGGCATACAGACATCCTGCCGCGATCCGCTCAGGAGGCCAGCAGGCGCTCCGTGGCGGCGATCTCCGAGCGCTGACCGGTCGACCGCGCAGCCTCCAACGCCTGCTCGAGCGCGGCCCGCCCCGCCTGCGGGTCTCCCGACGCCCGCAGCGCGGACCCGAGCGCGCGCAGCGCCAGCACACGGGCCCGGACATCCTCGGTCGGCGTCTGGACGGCCGTACGGGCGGTGCTGAGCGCCTCGTCCACCCGGCCCAGCTGCAGCAGCACGCCGGCCCGGTGGGCGAGCGCCTGCCGGCGGGGGAACAGCAGGGCGGGACGGGCCGGTACGGACAGGGCTGCGTCGATCTCGGCCAGCGCCTCATCGAGCCGGCCGCGGGACCGCAGCACCTGCGCCAGCAGGACCTGCGCCCCGAGCGGTGCGGACGCGTCGAGGTCCAGCCCGGCGAGCAGGGCCGCCGCACGCCAGGCCGCCGCCTCCGCCCCCTCGAGGTCGCCCTGGTCCAGATGGGCGTAGCCCAGCGCGACCAGCGCCAGGCTCCCGGTCACGGGGTAGCGGCTGCGCCCGGACAGCTCCACCGCCTCGCCCAGCAACGCGACCGCACGCTCCGGGTCGTCCGCACCACGGGCGGCGGCGCCCTGGGCCGTCGCCGCCAGCGATTCACCCCAGGCATCCCCCAGTTCGCCGAAGGTGACCCGGGCCCGCTCGGCCTGCACGCCGGCCACCCCGACGTCACCGAGCTCGGCGGCAGCGAGTGCGTCGATGGTGAGCAGCGCCGCGACGCCCCAGCGCTCGCCGATCGCCTCACCGAGCGGCAGCACCGACCGGACCAGCGCGCGCGCCTCGGACAGCCGGCCCTGCAGCAGCCTGACGAAGCCCTCGGTGCCGGCCAGCCAGGACAGCCCGCCGCTGTCCTCGAGGCGGGAAAAGACCGCCGTCGCCCGCTCGAGCGTGCTGTCCGCGAGCGCGTAGTCGCCACGCGTCGTCGCGCTCCAGGCCAGGTGCTGCAGCGCCCACCCGGCGCCGCGGGGGTCGTCGACCTGGACGGCCAGGGCGTGCGCCTGACGGAAACGCTCCTCCGCGTCGCGCAGCCGGCCGTCGAAGTAGTCGAGCAGGCCGAGCTGGCGTAGCGCCTCGCCCGAGAGCCGGTCGATGCCCGCTGACGCCGCCGCCGCGAGCGCCGACACGAAGGCCTGCCGGGCCTGCATCACGTGGCCGCGCTTGCGGCGGACCTCGCCGAGCACGACCAGCGCGGCGGCCCGGACCCCCTGCTCGAAGGCGTCCAGCGCGGGCGCCAGTTGCTGCTCGGCCTCATCGAGCCGGTGCAGCGAGGCCAGGGCCTGGGCGTGGCCGACCCGCACCGGCACCACCAGCGACGGCGGGAGCACCCCCCCGTACACCGGGGAGTCCAACGCCAACGCCCGCCGGAACAACTGCTCGGCCTGGGCGCTGTCGTCGCGGCCGAGCGCGCCACGGCCGAGCCGGACCAGAGCGGCGAAGGCCGTGTCGCGCGCGGCCCAGGCGGGATCGTCCGGCGGCAGGCCCATCTCGACAGCCAGACGCACCGCCCGCTCGCCCTGGCTCGCCGCCGCCGCATCGGCCTCCACCGAGCCGGCCAGCCCGGGGCCGAGCGCCTGCGCCGCCTCGGCGAACTGCGCCGCAGCCGCGTGCCGGCGCGCCCGGTCGGCCTTGGCCAGCCCGGCGTAGGCGACGTCACGTACCAGCGTGTGCCCGAAGTGATAGCTGCCCTCGTCGCTGTCGGCCTCCAGCAGGCGGCGTTCCACCAGGGTGCACACCGCCGCCTGCACGACGTCGGGGTCACCGTGGCCGCTGGCCCGACCCACCGCGACCAGGCCCGGAACGGTCACCCGCAGGCCGAGCACCGCGGCGTCGCGCAGAACGCCCTTGGCCGAGCCGTCCAACCCGTCGATACGGGCCGCGAGCACCGCCCGCACGCCGGCCGGCAGCACCCCGTCGGGAATCTCGCCGACCACGACCCACCGCTCGCCCTCGCGGACGAGGGCACCGCGGTCGACGAGCAGGTGGAGCAACTCGGCCAGGAAGAACGGGTTGCCCTGCGCGCGGGACAGCAGGGCCGTGCGGACGGAGGCGTCCACCTCGCCGACGGGGCTGCCGAGATAGGCGCCCAGCAGCCGCTCGGTGGCGCTCTCCTCCAGCGGCAGCAGCGGCAGGATCTCAACCTCGGGCAGCCGCTCCCACCACGCGCCGGGCAGGTCCTGGGTGGGGAGCTCGAGCATGTCCGGGCGGCCGACGCCGAGCAGCAGCACGCCTCCACGGGTCTGCGCGACCACGTCCACCAGACCTTTGAGCATCACCGGCGTGGCCCAGTGCAGGTCGTCGACGACGAGGACCAGCAGACCCTCGGCGGCGAGCGCGGTGAACAAGGTCGCCACCGCCTGCCGCACCTGCTCCCCGCCGACCAAGGGCTCCGGAACCGTCGCGTCCGGGTCCCCCCCAGAGGTCTCGACCTCCAGTCCGAGCAGTGCCACCAGGCGTTCGGTCAGCGTGCGGGCGACCGCGCCGGCGCGGTCCGGACGCTCCAGCCTGGCCACGGTCCGCGCCACCCGCTCGCGGGCGGCCTCGATGCCGTCGGCCTCGCCGATGGCACAGGCGGTACGCACCATCTCGGCCACGGCCGCCAGGTCGCGTCCTTCGCCGTACGGCGCGCAGCGCCCCCACAGCACCCGCGCTCCCGGCAACTCGCCGGCGAAGCGGGACAGCTCCTGGGCGAGCCGGGTCTTGCCGACGCCGGCGTCGCCGGTGACCAGGACGCCGCGCGGAACGGCGCGGTCCCCCACCTCGAGCAGGCGTCCGATGAGCAGGCCGGACTCGGCGTTCCGGCCGATGATCGGCGCCTCGTCACCGAGCCCGAGCCGGCTGGCCGAGGCCGGGCGCAGCCCGACCAGTTCGTACGCCGGGACCAACTCGCGCTTGCCCTTCAGCCGCAGCGGGGGCAGCGCACGCCACGAGGCGATCGCCATGGTGGCCAGTGCCGTGTCCCGCCCGGCGAAGACGGCACCGATGCCGGCCACGTCGGACAGCCGGGAGGCGGTGTTGACGGTGTCACCGACGACGGTGTAGCTGAGGTGGGCCTGGATGCCGGCGAGCACGATGCCGGTGTTGAGCCCGACGCGTAGGCCGAGCCGCCGCCCGCCGCCGCTCTCCTCCTCGACCACCCGGCGCACCGCACTCTGCATGCGGGCCGCGGCGCGCACCGCGCGCTCCGCGTCGTCCTCGTGGGCGGTCGGCGCGCCGAAGACCGCCATCAGCCCGTCACCGGTGAGCTTGTCGACGTGCCCGCCGAAGTCGGCGACGGCACCGGCCAGCGTCGCGAGCACCCGGTCGGTGACGACGCCGACGCGCTCGGGGTCGAGGTCCTCGGACCAGCTGGTGAAATCCGACAGGTCCCCGAACAGCACGGTCACCAGGCGGCGCTCGGCCTCGGACTCGCTGCCGGCGCCCGCCGGCAGGGCGGCCCCGCAGGCGAAGCAGAACCGCGCCCCCGGCACCGTCGGCGTCCCGCAGACCGGGCAGGTCACGGGCTGCCACGCAGGTAGGTGAGCTGCGCCCGCACCGACAGCTCGGCGGCCGGCCACAGCACCCGGTCCACATCGGCATAGACCGTCCGGACCACCTGCTGCGCAGTCGTGGCGCCCGCCTCGAGGGCCGCACGCACCTGGTCCAGCCGCGCCTCGCGGTGCGCGAGGTATCGCTCGGCGGCGGTCCCGGCGCTGGGCAGCTCCGGGCCGTGGCCGGGCAGGACGGTCAGCTCGCCCAGCTCCCGGAGCCGGCGCAGTGAGGACAGGTAGTCGGCCAGGACGCCGTCGGGGTGGGCGACCACGGTGCTCCCGCGGCCGAGGACGGTGTCGCCGGTCAGCACGGCGGTGTCGTCCCCCGCCCACGCCAGCAGGAACGACAGCGAGTCCGCCGTGTGGCCGGGCGTCGCCAGCACCCGCAGCTCCAGGCCTGCCGCGGCCACGACGTCGCCCCCGCCCAGCCCCTCGTCCCCCAGCCGGTGCGCCGGGTCGAGTGCCCGCACCGGCGCCCCGGTCAGCTCGGACAGCCGCCGCGCGCCCTCGCTGTGGTCGGCGTGGCCGTGCGTGAGCAGGACCACCACGACCGGTCCGCAGGCCGCGACGTCGGCGAGGTGCTGCTCGTGCAGCGGACCGGGATCGATGACGACGCAGGACGGCGACGCGGGATCGCGCAGCACCCAGGTGTTGGTGCCCTCCAGCGTCATCGGACCGGGGTTCGGCGCGAGCAGGACACCGGCGGTGGCCGTGACCGGGCGCAGCACTAGACCGGGTAGCCGGCGTCACCCGGCAGCAGGAAGGCCACCTCGTCGTCCTCCCCCACCACGAGCCTCGGCAGCACCGGCCCGATCGTGCGGGGGGCCGTGAGCGCCGCCTCCACGTCGGCGTGGTCGGCCAGGTCCGCCAGCGCCGCCGCGGTCGGCGGCAGCAGGCCCAGCCCACGGTCCAGCGCCTCCTGCGGCCGCACCCAGAGCCGCCGGTCGGCCTCACCGCCGACCTCCCGGCACACCTGCCCCTCCGGCATGCGGGCGACGAAGAAACGGGTGTCGAAGCGCTTGGGCTCGGCCTCGGGGGTGATCCAGTGCGCGAGCGGCCGGAGCAGGTCGGCACGCAGGACCAGACCGCGCCGCGCCAGCAGCTCCGACAGCGACTGTGCACGCCCCTCGAGGGCCCCCCGCTCGGCCTCCCACTCGTCGGTGCTGACATCGGCCAGCAGCTCCGAGGCGGAGGCTCCGGCCAGCAGCACCCCCGCCTCCTCGAAGGTCTCGCGTACGGCGGCGCAGACGAGCGCGCGGGCCAGCGGCTCCCCGCACCCGAAGGCGGCGGCGAACTCCCTCGCCGGCGGGCCGCACCAGGCCACGGTCGCGTGTGCGTCCGCCGGGTCGACCGCCCCACCGGGGAAGACGTGCATTCCACCGGCGAACGCCATCGCCCGTACACGGCGCAGCAGGTACACCTCGGGCCCGCCGGAGGCGTCGCGCAGCAGCGCCACGGTCGCTGCGTCCCGGGTCGGCGGGACGGCGAGCTCGCCGCGCTTCATCGCCCGCGCGCGCTCGAACAGCTCCGGTGGTGGGCTGCCGGCCGGCACGGTCAGGCCTGGACGCGCGCGGTGTCTACCGCGACGGTGATCTCGACCTCGACGGGCGCGTCGAGCGGCAGCGACGCCACCCCCACGGCGGCCCGGGCGTGCTGTCCCGCGGCCCCGGGGAAGACCTCGCCGAGCAGTTGTGAGGCGCCGTTGACGACGGCCGGCTGACCGGTGAAGTCCGCGGTCGAGGCGACGAAGCCGACGATCTTGACGACCTGGACCACGGCGTCCAGACCGACCAGCGCATCGATGGCGGCCAGGCCGTTCAGCGCACAGGTGCGGGCCAGCGCCTGGGCCTGCCCGGCCGTCACGAGCGCGCCGACCTTGCCGACCGCCGCCAACTCGCCGTCCACCATCGGCAGCTGCCCCGAGGTGAAGACGAGGTCGCCCGCGCGCACGGCGGGCACGTAGGCCCCGACCGGCGGGACCACCGGCGGCAGCGTCAGTCCCAGCTCGGTGAGCCGGTCCTGCACCGTCACGTGGGTCGCTTGAGGTAGGCGACCAGCTGCTCGCCCCCGCCGGGCCCGGGCACGACCTGGACGAGCTCCCAGCCGTCCTGGCCCCAGTTGTCGAGGATCTGCTTGGTCGCGTGGACGAGCAGGGGAACCGTCGCGTACTCCCACTTCTGCATGGACGGAGGGTACGACCTGGCCGGACCGGAGCGGCTAGCTGGCCTGCCCTTCGCTGGTCTTTCCCTCCGCCACCCGCTTGCGAAGCAGGCGCCGGCGCTCCAGTTCGTTCAGACCGCCCCAGATGCCGTGCGGCTCCTGCACCGTCAGGGCGTACTCCAGGCACTCGGCCTGCACCTTGCAACTGTCACAGAGGGCACGGGCCGCACCTTCACGGGCGGACTTCTCCTCCTTGCGCTCGAAGTGCGAGGGGGCGAAGAAGTAGCCGGCGTTCTTCTGCCGGCACTGCGCGTCGACACGCCAGGTCGGCTCGGTCAGCCGGTCGACCGCCAGTCGAGGGATGTGCATGTGCTTTCTCCCGCAGGTCCAGGACCCAGCTGTGGGCCGGGTCACACCGTGGTATTCGGTACGCCGTCCCGCGTTCCTGCCGGCCGTTCCCGATCGGTTGCAGACCGCGGCTCCGTCGGTGCCGGCGCGGCGACCGGTGCCCGGCGGCTCAGCCCCGGCGGCTTAGCCTTGGGCCGTGGCGGACTTCCCGGACGTGCGGCTGCACGTCGTGACCGGCAAGGGCGGCACCGGCAAGACCACCGTCGCCGCCGCGCTGGCCCTCGCCCTCGCGGGCGGGGGCAACCGCGTGCTGCTCGCCGAGGTCGAGGGGCGCCAGGGCATCGCCCAACTGTTCGACTGCCCGCCGCTGCCGTACGAGGAACGCAAGGTGGCGGTGGCCCCGGCCGGCGGCGACGTCTACGCCCTGGCGATCGATCCTGAGGACGCGCTGCTGGACTACCTCCACATGTTCTACCGGTTGTCCCGCACGGGCGTGGCGGCTCGCACGCTGCGCCGGATGGGCGCGATCGACTTCGCCACCACCGTCGCCCCGGGCCTGCGTGACGTGCTGCTCACGGGCAAGGTCAAGGAAGCGGTCGTCCGGCAGGACAAGGCCGGGCGCCGGGCCTACGACGCGGTCGTGCTGGACGGCCCGCCCACCGGCCGGATCGCGCGCTTTCTGAACATCAGCTCCGAGATGAGCGGCCTGGCCAAGGTCGGCCCGCTGAAGAGCCAGTCCGATGGTGTGATGGCTGTGCTGCGCTCGCCGACGACCGCCGTCCATCTCGTCACCCTGCTCGAGGAGATGCCCGTGCAGGAGACGCTCGACGGCGTCGCCGAGCTGCGCGGGGTGGGCCTGCCCGCGGGCGGCGTCGTGGTCAACGCGGTGCGCGCGCCGCTGCTCCACCCGGCCGACCTGCGGGCCGCCGAGCAGGGCCGGCTGGACCGGGCGGCCCTGGCCGCCGGCCTCGAGCAGGCCGGGCTGGGCTCGCCGGAGCAGCTCGTGCAGGCACTGGCTGCCGAGGCGGGCGACCACGCGGCCCGGGTCGCGCTGGAGGAGCGGGGCCGGGACGCGCTGGCCGCCCTGGACCGCCCGTCCTACGAGCTGCCGCGACTGGCCGAGGCCGTGGATCTGGCCGGGCTCTACGAGCTGGCCACGATGCTGAAGGCGCAGGGGCTCGGGTGAGTTCACCGGTGCTGGAGGTCGACGCCGTGCTCGACACCGCGAGGATCCTGGTCTGCACCGGGGCCGGTGGCGTCGGCAAGACCACCACGGCAGCCTCGCTCGCGCTGCGGGCCGCCGAGCGCGGCCGCCGCACGGTTGTCTTGACCATCGACCCGGCCCGGCGGCTGGCCCAGTCGATGGGCCTGTCCGAGCTGGACAACAGCCCTCGCCGGGTCGCCGGGATCGACGGGACGAGGGGCGGCTCGCTCGACGCAATGATGCTCGACATGAAGCGGACGTTCGACGAGATCGTTCTCACCCACGCCGAGCCGGGCAAGGCGCAGGCGATCCTGGACAACCCCTTCTACCAAGCCCTCTCGTCCTCCTTCGCCGGCACCCAGGAGTACATGGCGATGGAGAAGCTCAGCCAGCTCGAGGCCACCGGCGCGTACGACCTGATCGTCGTGGACACGCCCCCCACCCGGTCCGCCCTGGACTTCCTGGACGCGCCCGAACGGCTGACGACCTTTCTCGACGGCCGCATGATCAAGATGCTGCTCGCGCCGGCGAAGGCCGGCGGCAGGGCCTACCTCAAGGTCGTCAGCGCCGGCTTCACCGTCTTCACGAACGTGCTGACCAAGATCATCGGCGCCTCCGTCCTGCAGGACGTCTCCCAGTTCGTCGCCGCGCTCGAGACGATGTTCGGCGGTTTCCGCGAGCGGGCGCAGGCGACCTACGACCTGCTCAAAGCGCCGGGCACGGCCTTCGTCGTGGTCGCCGCGCCCGAGCGCGACGCGCTGCGCGAGGCGGCCTACTTCGTCGAGCGGCTGGCGCAGGAACAGATGCCGCTGGCCGGGCTGGTGGTCAACCGGGTGCACCGCTCGGGCAGCGCCTGCCTGACGACCGAGCGGGCACTGGGGGCCGCGCAGGCACTGGAGGAGTCCGGCGGCCACGAGCTGGCCGCCGCCGTCCTGCGGCTGCACGCCGAGCGCCGGACGCTGGCCGCGCGTGAGCGGCGGCTACAGGAGCGCTTCTCCGGCGCCCACCCGGGGGTGCCGGTCGTCGAGGTCGCCGCCCTGCCGGGCGACGTGCACGACCTGAACGGCCTGCGGGCGATCGGCGCCGACCTGGCCGCCGGCGTCCCCGCGTAGCGGGATCCGGCTAAACCGCCTCGGCGGAGGTGCCGTGCTCGGCGCGCGCCTGCTCGAGCAGCACCCGCCAGCTGCGCACGTCCGGCCGGCGGCGCAGCAGCGCCCGGCGCTCGCGCTCGGTCATCCCGCCCCAGACGCCGAACTCCACCCTGTTGTCGAGCGCGTCGGACAGGCACTCGGTCCGGACGGGACAGCCCATGCAGACCGCCTTGGCGCGGTTCTGGGCGGCTCCGGTGACGAAGAGCTCGTCGGGGTCGGTGTCGCGGCAGGCGGACCGGGCGATCCAGGCCTGCGAGGTGTCCAGCGCGGTAACGGTCATGCGGAGCGTCCTGACGTGAGGCGGGCGCCGGCGAGGGGTCCGGCGCCTGTACAACGTAGAAGCGCCCGGAAGGTCACGGCAGTCCCCGAAGTGCTCATCTTCGGCTGACCCGTTGGGACCAGCCCGGACCTTTCGGGCACCGGAGCCTCCCGCAACAGCCGGTCCGACGGGGCACGGCGCCGTATCCTGAGGGCGTGTCCCGCCCCTCCCGACCACCCGCGCCTGCGCCGGTCCGGCTCGTGTACGCCCTGCTGATCAGCGCGCTGACGGGCCTGCTCCTGGCCGGCGCGGCCTTCCCGGTGATCGGCGGGCTCGGCCTGGTCGCCAAGGCGGGAGCCGACGAGTTCCTCGTCCTGCCGGAGGACTTCCAGATCACCCCGCTGGCGCAGCGCAGCAAGATCCTGGCCTCGGACGGGTCGCTGCTGGCGATCCTCTACCGCGAGAACCGCGTCCTCGCCGAACTGCGCTACATCCCCGACCTGACCCGCAAGGCGTTCATCGCCGTCGAGGACTCGCGCTTCTACGCCCACAACGGCGTGGACTACAAGGGGACCCTGCGCGCCGCGATCGAGAACGCGCAGGCCGGCGGGGTCAGCCAGGGCGGGTCGACGCTGACCCAGCAGTACGTCAAGAATGCCCTCCTGCAGGCCGCGGACGACAAGGCGGGGCAGGACGCCGCCCGGGAGGTCACCCTGGACCGCAAGCTCAAGGAGGCGCGCTACGCGCTCGCCATCGAGAAGGAGTTCAGCAAGGACGAGATTCTCGAGCGCTACCTGAACATCGCCTACTTCGGCAACGGCGTCTACGGCATCGGGACGGCGGCCACCTTCTACTTCGGCAAGCCGGCCAAGGACCTCGATCTCACCGAGGGTGCGCTGCTGGCCGGCATCGTGCAGAGTCCCGGCCGCTTCGACCCGGTCAGGGCCCGGCAGGACCCGCAACAGATGCAGCGGCTGCTCGACCGGCGCAACCTGGTGCTGCGCCGGATGGCGCTCGAGGGGTTCATCACCGAGATCGAGCGGGCCGAGGGCACGGTCGTGAAGCCGAAGTTCAAGATCAGCCCGGTGGGCAGCGGCTGCGAGAACCCCGCCGTGGCCGCGCCGTTCTTCTGCGACTACGTGCGCCGGATCCTGGAGGAGAGCCCCGCGCTCGGCCGCACCCGTCAGGAGCGCCAGGAGCGCCTGCTCGCCGGCGGCCTGACCATCAAGACGACGCTCGACCCGGTGGTGCAGCAGGCGGCACAGCGGGCGGCCGACGAGAAGGTGCCGCGCGAGGACCCCTACCAGGCTGCCACCGCCGTCAACAGCGTCGAGCCGGGGACCGGCGACATCAAGGCGATGGCGGTCAACCGGTTCTTCAGTGAGGAGAAGAAGCCCGGGCACACCAAGGTCAACCTGGCGATCGGCGGCTCGAGCGGCATGCAGGCCGGCTCGACGTTCAAGCCGTTCGTCCTGACCGCAGCGCTGCAGCAGGGCATACCGTTGTCCCTGAGCTTCTTCTCGCCGAACAAGTACACCTCCGACGTCTTCCTGAACTACACCAGGGACGGCATCGAGCCCTACACGCTCAACAACGCCGGGGACTCCCAAGCGGGCACCTACGACCTGCGCAGCGGCACCTGGAACTCCGTCAACACCTTCTACGTGCAGCTGGCGGAGCGCACCGGCGTCGAGCCGCCGGCCGCGATCGCCGAGTCGCTGGGCCTCAAGCAGTTCAAGGACGGAGAGCCCACCGAGCCGCTGCTGCGCGGCGGAGCCTTCACCCTCGGCGTCGACGACGTCAGCCCGCTGGCGATGGCCGGCGCCTACGCCACCTTCGCCGCCCGCGGGCTCTACTGCCCGCCACGCGCCGTGACCGAGGTGCTCGACAACCGGGGCCGGCCGATCCTGCTGACCGACTCGCCCTGCAAGCAGGTCATCGAGCAGGGCATCGCCGACACCGTCACCGACGTCCTGCGCGGCGTCGTCGAGTCGGGCACCGGCAAGGGCGCCTCGATCGGCCGCGCAGCCGCCGGCAAGACCGGCAGCACGAACGGCTCACGCGCCGCGTGGTTCGCCGGCTACACGCCGGAACTCGCGACGACGGTGTGGGTGGGCAAGCCACAGCCGGAGAACATGCAGCGGGTACGGATCAACGGCCGGTACTACCCGCAGGTCTACGGCGGGACGCTGCCCGCGGCGATCTGGAGGCAGGCCATGAGCGGCGCGCTCGAGGGTGTCCCTGTCGGCCGGTTCGCCGGCGCCGACAGCGACGTCGTGGCCGGCCAGCAGCTGGAGGTGCCCGACGTGCGTGGGCAGCCGTACGACGTCGCGGTCCGGACGTTGACCGAAGCGGGCTTCGGCATCCGCGACGGCGGCCGGGTCAATGCGGCGCCGGTCCGGCGCGGCGCGGTGGCCTACACCTCTCCGCGCGCCGGGAGCACCGTGCAGGCCGGCCGGACGGTCACGATCTTCACCTCGAACGGCCGGGAAGCGGTCGTCGAGCCGGCTCCCGCTCCCCCGCCGGAGCAGCGGCCGGCCGGTGGTGAGCCGGCCGACGCCCCGGGTGCGGATCCTCCCGGCAACGGCAGGGGCAACGGCAGGGGTAACGGCTGACCGGCGGCTGACCGCGGTCAGCTCGCGAGCGCCGCCCGCACAGCCGCGGCGACCCGGCCGCCCTCGGCCCTCCCCGCGACCTTCGGGCCGACGACCTTCATGACCGCACCCATGGCCTGCGGGCCGCTCGCACCGATCTGCAGGACTGCCTCGTCGACCACGGCCACCAGCTCGTCGTCGGACAACTGGGCCGGCAGATACTCGGCCAGCACCTGCTCCTCGGCCAGCTCCCGCTCGGCCCGCTCGTCGGCCCCGCCGGAGCGGAACGCCTCGGCCGCCTCCCGCCGCTTCTTGGCCTCGCGCGCGAGCACGGTGAGCTCCTCGTCGGCCGACAGCACGCGGGCCGACCTGCCGGCGACCTCCTCGTTGCCGATCGCGGTGAGCACCATGCGCAGCGTGGCGGTGTGCAGCTCGTTCCGAGCCTTCATCGAGGCGGTGAGATCCTGCTGCAGCCGATCCTTGAGCTCGCCCATGAGATCCGACCCTACGCGGCCGGCGCCTAGGGTGGCCAGGTGCGCCTCCGCCCCCTCGCCGCTCTCGCCGCGGTGGGGCTGGCCTGGCCCTTCGTCGAGCCGCACCTGCCGGTCCTGCGGCGGGTGACGGTGCCCGTGCTGCCGCCCGGGTGGGCCCCGCTGCGCCTGCTGCACGTCTCCGACCTGCACCTGCTGGCCCGGCACACCCGGCGCGCGAACTGGGTGCGACAGCTGGCCCGCCACGAACCGGACCTGATCGTCTCGACCGGCGACCACGTCTCCTCCGCCGCTGCGATCCCCCTGCTGACGGACACCTTCGCCGCACTGACGGCTCAGGGATCGCCCGGCGTCTTCGTGCCCGGCAACAATGACTACTTCACACCGGTCCTCCCCTCGCCACTGGGCTACCTGCGCGGCGGCCCGCCTCGCCGGCGCAGCGCCGACCTGCCCTGGTCGCGGGCCGCGGCGCTCCTGGAGGAAGTCGGCTGGACCGACCTCACGCACCGGCGGGTGACGCTGCAGGTGTGCGGGCGGCCGGTCGTGCTCACCGGCACCGACGACGCACATCTGCGCCGCGACCGCTACGGGCTGGTGGCCGGCCCGGTCGGCGGCTTCGGGCTCGGCATCACGCACACACCGCAGCGGGCCCTGCTCCGGTCCTACGCCCGGGACGGCCACGCGCTGATCCTCGCCGGGCACAGTCACGGCGGCCAGCTGCGGCTGCCCGGTGCGGGTGCGCTGGTGACCAACTGCGACCTGCAGCGGTGGCGGGCGCGGGGGCTCACCCGCGGCGAGGGTGGCTGGCTGCACGTCAGCGCCGGGCTGGGCTCCTCGCCGTACCTGCCGGTCCGGTTCTGCTGCCGTCCGGAGGCGACGCTGCTGGACCTGGTGCCGGCCGGCTGACCGCGACGTCCGCTAGTCTGGGCCCTGCAAGTGACCGGGGTGTGGCGCAGCTTGGTAGCGCGCTGCGTTCGGGACGCAGAGGTCGCAGGTTCAAATCCTGTCACCCCGACAGCGGCTCCACGCCAGGAGAGCCCAGCGGTCCCGGGAAGGGCATCGGCGTCGCCGCCGGTGCCCTTCGCTGTGTCCAGGGCCGGTGCAGCAGAATCATTTGATGACCACCCCGCTCTGGGAACGGCGCTTCCGGGCGCCCCGCGTCTCGCTGCCGGACTGGGCGCGGGACGCGCCGCACCGCTGTCTCTACGTCGCCAACCCCACCGGCACCTTCGAGTTCTACGCCTGGGACCGCGAGACCGGCAGCATCCGCCAGGTGACCTCCCGCGCACACGGCACCAGCGAAGGCGCACTCTCGCCGGACGGCGAGCAGGTGTGGTGGTTCGACGACACCGACGGCGACGAGTTCGGCCGCTGGCGTCGCCAGCCGTTCACCGGCGGCCCGGACGAGGACGCGGCCCCGGGCGTGCCGGCCGGCTATCCGGCCGGCCTCGCGGTCGCACGGAACGTCGTGCTGGTGGGCTGCTCGACCGACGACGGCTCCAGCATCCACCTGGTCCGGGACGGCTCGACAGCGGTGCTCTACTCCAGCGAGCACGACGCCGACCTGGCGGGGCTGTCCTGCGACGAGCGGCTGGTCGTCCTGGAGCACTCCGAGCACGGCGACTCGCGGCACCGCGCGCTGCGCGTGCTCACCCTTTCGGGCGGGGTCGTGTGGGAGCGCTGGGACGGTGAGGGGCGGGGGCTGTCCGCCGTCGGCTTCTCCCCGGTCGTCGGCGACACCCGGCTGCTCGCCGTGCACGAGCGCGAGGGTCGGCCGCTGCCCTTCGTCGTCGAACCGACCACGGGGGTGGAGGTGCACCCGGACCTGTCCGGTCTGGAAGGCGATCTGGACGCCGACTGGTATCCGGACGGCTCCGCTCTGCTGGTCCGCGCCGAGGCGCGCGGGCGCTCCACGCTGCACCGGGTGACGCTGACGGGTGAGGTGAGCGAGCTGCCCACCCCGACCGGCAGCATCGGGGACGCGACGGCCCGGCCGGACGGCGCGGTGGAGTACTCCTGGTCCTCGGCCGCGTTGCCGACGGTCATCCGCTCCACCGGTGGCCAGGTGGTGCTGGCGCCGCCGGGGGACTCCGCGCCGGCGTCGGTGCCGGTGAGCGACGCGTTCGTGGAGGGTCCGGGCGGGACGGTGCACGCGCTGCTCGCGACGCCGCCGGGAGTGGGGCCGTTCCCGACCGTCTTCCTTCTGCACGGCGGACCGACCTGGCACGACAGCGACAGCTTCGCGGCCGACCGCGCGGCGTACGTCGACCTCGGCTGTGCGGTCGTGCACGTCAACTACCGCGGCTCGACCGGCTACGGGGCCGCCTGGCGCGACGCCCTCACCGGCCGGCCCGGGTTGACCGAGCTCGAGGACGTCGGGGCCGTGCACGACTGGGCGGTCGCCACCGGCCTCGCCGATCCGGGCGGCTGCGTCCTGGCCGGTGGCTCCTGGGGCGGCTATCTCTCGCTGCTCGGGCTCGGCACCCAGCCCGACCGCTGGGCCGCCGGCGTCGCCGCCGTCCCTGTCGCCGACTATCTCGCCGCGTACGAGGACGAGATGGAGCCGCTGCGGGCCTTCGACCGTTCGCTGTTCGGGGGGTCACCGAAACAGGTGCCGGAGCGCTACGCGCGCAGCTCGCCGATCACCCACGTGGACGCGGTGCGCGCGCCCGTGCTGATCCTCGCGGGAACCAACGACCCGCGCTGCCCGATCCGGCAGATCGACAACTGGGTCGCGGCGGCGCAGGAGCGCGGCGCGACCGTGCAGGTCTACCGCTTCGAGGCCGGGCACGGGTCGCTCGTCGTCGACGAGCGGGTGCGGCAGATGCGGGTCGAGCTGGAGTTCGTGGCGAAGACGCTGGGCCTGGCCGGACCCGTCTGAGCCCGCCTCAGTCCTTGCCTCCCTTGCCCTTGCCTCCCTTGTCCTCGTCGTCGTCCTCGTCGTCGTCCTTGTCCTTGTTGTCCCTGTCGTCCTCACGGGCGGCCTGCTCGGCCTTGCGCCGCTCCTGCTCGAGCTCCCGGCGCGCCTGCTCTGCCTCCGCCTCCAGCCGCCGACGCTCCAGCAGATCGGCGTCGATCTGATCCGCACCGGCGTGCACGGCCCGGACGAGAGCGGTCAGCCGCCCCGCCTCGTCCTCGGTCAGCTCGTCGCGGCCGGCCTGCGCGGTCACCGTCGCGCGCAGCGCATCGGCCAGTTTCCGCACCTCGTCCGCGTCGCGGACATTGGCCGCCTCGGTCAGCGCCGCGACCTGGGCTCGCCGGGCTTCCGCAGGGCTGGTCCCGCAGCCGGCGAGGAGCGCGACCCCGACGACCGCCACGAGCAGCTGCGGCGGCGGCCTCACGCCGTCGGCTCGGGAGACGGCGCCGGCTCCCGGCTGCGCGGTGGGCCCTTCTGTGAGGCCTGCGCGGGTGACGGCGAGCTCTCGGACGGGGGCAGCACGATCCCGATGCTCTGCGTCGGCTCCGGTTCCTCGGTCTTCTCCGGTTCGGGCTCCTCCGTCGGTTCGGGCTCCTCCGTCGGCTCGGGCTCCTCCGTCGGCTCGGGCTCCTCCGTCGGCTCGGGCTCCTCCGTCGGCT
>JBBDWV010000050.1:0-42329 GCA_040902655.1 Mycobacteriales bacterium | reverse complement strand
CCGGCTCGGGCTGCTCCGTCGGCTCCGGCTCCTCGAGCAGCGCCGAACTCTCCCGGATCTGCAGCGCGATGGCCTGCAGCCGCTCGGCCTCGTCCCGGTCCAGCTTGCGGCTGTTGACCTGCCTGCGGATCGTGTCGAGCAGATCCTCGACGGCGTCCCGGACGCCCTGCGCGTCCGCGGCGTTGGCCGCTCGCGTCACGGCCTCCACGTCGCCGCGCAGCTCGGCCCGCGGGCTGCCACCGCAACCGGCCAGCAGGACGGCTGCCGCCGGGATCAGCCACAGCCGCCTCACGAGTCGACCTCCCGCTGAAGGTCCTGCAGCTGGCTCTGCAGCGGCTGCGGGATGCCCGGATCCACCGCGGGCAGCGGCCCGGTGGTACCCCGGTCCTGCAAGGCGTAGAGCGCGCCGGCGCCGATGAGCAGCGCCACCGCGAGCAACGCCAGCGCCCAGGCCCAGGTGTTGCGTGGAGCCGGAGCGACCGGGCGCGGGGCGACGGCCGGTCGGGGGGGCGGGGCCGGCGGAGCGGCCGGCAGCACCTGGGTGCGATCGCGGGCCGGGACCGCGGCGGTCGCGGCGGACATGAGCGTGGTCGCCGCGCCGCCGCCGGCGATCGCGCCCAGCTCACTGGCGGCGTCGGCCGGCAGCGGACGGTCCGCCGGCTCGCGGGCGGTCATCGCGCGCAGCAGACCCGGCCAACCCGCCGGCAGGGTCGCGGGCACCTCCGGTGAGCGGTGCAGGCGGGCCAGCGCGACCTCGACGGTGCTGCCGGCGTACTCCCGCTCACCGGTCAGGCACTCGAGCAGCACCAGGCCGAGCGCGTAGACGTCGGCGGGCGGGCCCACCGGCTCACCCGCGACCTGCTCCGGAGCCAGGTAGGACGCGGTGCCGACCATCATCCCGGTCGACGTCACCCGGGCGGCGTCGACCAGCCGGGCGATACCGAAGTCGGTGAGCCGGATCCGCCCGTCGCGGCCCATGAGCACGTTGGCCGGCTTGACGTCGCGGTGCACCAGCCCCTGGCCGTGGACGTACGCCAGCGCCTGCGCTATCGAGCTGCCGATACCCGCGGTCCGCTCCGACGGGAGCGGCCCGCGACGGATGGTGTCGGACAGCGTCTCGCCCTCCACCAGCTCCATGACCACCCACGGCCGGCCCTGCTCGTCGCTGCCGGCATCGTAGACCGGCACGAGCGACGGGTGGGACAGCCGGGCCAGCAGCCGCGCCTCCTCGCCGGCACGGGCCGAACTCTCGTCGGCCTGCACGGTCACGAGCTTCAGCGCCACGCTGCGGCCGAGGGCGTCGTCCTGCGCCTTCCAGACTTCGGCGGTGCCGCCGCGGCCGAGCAGGCTGACCAGCCGATAACGATCGGCGACGAACCGCTGCTCGCCGTCCCCGCTCGGGATCGCCTCGGTCGGGTCGGTCACGCCGTGACCCTGCCCAGCAGCTCGGCGATCTGCACCGCGTTCAGCGCCGCGCCCTTCCGGAGGTTGTCGTTGCTCACGAACAACGCCAGGCCGTTCGCGCCGTCCTGCCGCAGCCGGCCGACGTAGGAGGGGTCACGGCCGGCGGCCAGCAGCGGGGTCGGCACGTCGGCGAGCTCGACCCCCGGAGCGTTCCGCAGCAGGTCGGTCGCCGCTGCAACCGACAGCGGGCGGGCGAATTCGACGTTGAGCGACAGCGAGTGACCGGTGAACACCGGGACGCGCACGCAGGTGCCGGAGACCCGCAGGTCCGGAACGCCGAGGATCTTGCGGCTCTCGTTGCGGAGCTTGTGCTCCTCGTCGGTCTCCTGGGACCCGTCGGCCACCAGCGAGCCGGCCATCGGCAGCACGTTGAACGCGATCGGCGCGACGTACACCCCCGGCGGCGGGAAGTCCACCGCCGACCCGTCGTGCACGAGCAGCGTGGCACTGTCGGCGGTCTTGCGCACCTGACCGTCGAGCTCGTCGACCCCGGCCAGGCCGCTGCCGGACACCGCCTGGTAGGTGCTCGCCACGATCCGGACCAACCCGGCGGCGTCGTGCAGCGGCTTGAGCACCGGCATCGCAGCCATGGTGGTGCAGTTCGGGTTGGCGACGATGCCCTTGCGGATGTCCTGCAGCGCGTCGGGGTTCACCTCGCTGACGACCAGCGGGACATCCGGGTCCATCCGCCACGCGCTGGAGTTGTCGATGACGGTGACGCCGGCCGCGGCGTACTTCGGCGCGAGTGCCTTCGACGTCCCGCCGCCGGCGCTGAAGATGGCCAGGTCCAGCCCGGCCGGGTCGGCCGTCGACGCGTCCTCCACCACGATCGTGCGGCCGCCGACGGTGAGCGTCGAGCCGGCCGAGCGCGCGCTGGCGAACAACCGCAACTCCGCGAGGGGAAAGGACCGCTCGGTCAGCAGGCGCAGGACGACGGCCCCGACCTGCCCGGTGGCACCGACCACGCCGAGGCGGACACCTCGCGCGTTGCGCCCGGCCGCCGTCACCGGCCGGTCCCGGCGTAGACGGTGGCGCTCTCGCCGCCCCGGGCCCCGAGCTCGAAGGCCTCGTGCACGGCGCGTACGGCGTTCGGGACGTCGGTGTCGCGGCAGACGACCGAGATGCGGATCTCGGACGTGCTGATCGCCTCGGCGTTGATGCTGCCGTGCGCCAGCGCTTCGAAGAAGGTCGCCGTGACACCGGGGTGCGACTTCATCCCGGCGCCGACCAGCGACACCTTGCCGATGTGCTCGTCGGACAGCAGCGACTCGAAGCCGACCGACGCCTGCAGCTTCGACAGCGCGCTCATCGCCGTGGCCAGGTCGCTCTTGGGCAGCGTGAAGGAGATGTCGGTGCGGTCGGTCGCCCCCGACACGTTCTGCACGATCATGTCGATGTTGACCTCGGCGTCCGCCACGGCGCGGAAGATGGCCGCCGCCTCGCCGGGCTTGTCGGGCACCCCCACGACCGTGACGCGCGCCTCGGAGAGGTCGTGCGCGACCCCGCTGATGATCGCCTGTTCCACGTTGTCCCCTCGGGTGATGAGTGTGCCGGGCTTGGTCGAGAACGACGAACGCACGATGAGCGGCACGTCGTAGCGGCGGGCGTACTCCACGCACCGCAGGTGCAGGATCTTGGCGCCGGAGGCGGCCAGCTCGAGCATCTCCTCGTACGACACCGTCGGCAGGTGCCGTGCATCCGGCACGATGCGCGGGTCGGCGCTGTAGACGCCGTCGACGTCGCTGTAGATCTCGCAGGCCTCGGCGCCGAGCGCCGCCGCGAGCGCGACAGCGGTGGTGTCCGAGCCGCCGCGGCCGAGCGTGGTGATGTCCTTGCTGTCCTGGCTGACGCCCTGGAAACCGGCCACGATCGCGACGTGGCCCTCGCCGAGTGCCTCGACGATCCGCCCCGGCGTCACGTCGATGATGCGGGCCTTGCCATGCTTCGAGTCGGTGATCACGCCGGCCTGGCTGCCGGTGAACGACTGCGCGGACAGGCCCAGCGACTGGATCGCCATCGCCAGCAGGGCCATCGAGATCCGCTCGCCGGCGGTGAGCAGCATGTCCAGCTCCCGGCCGGGGGGCAGTGGCGCCACCTGCTGCGCAAGATCGAGCAGCTCGTCGGTCGTGTCGCCCATCGCGCTGACCACCACACACACGTCGTGCCCGGCCTTCCGGGTCGCCACGATGCGCTCGGCGACCCGCTTGATGCGCTCGGCGTCGGAGACCGACGAGCCTCCGTACTTCTGCACGACCAGACCCATGGGCGACGAGTCTACGGGCGGCGGTGGCCATGCCGCCGCGGCGCGACCGGCAGGCGTCAGCGTGCGGCGCCTGGGCAGGGGGTCAGGCATGACGGACGCGGTGGTGATCGGAGCCGGGCCGAACGGCCTGGTCGCGGCGAATCTGCTCGCCGATGCCGGCTGGGAGGTGTTGGTCCTCGAGGCCCAGCCGGAGCCGGGCGGGGCCGTGCGCAGCGCCGAGGTCACGGCGCCCGGCTACGTCAGCGATCTGTTCAGCGCCTTCTACCCGCTCGGCGTGGCCTCGCCGGTCCTGCGGGACCTGCAGCTCGAGCAGCACGGGCTGCGCTGGCGGCATGCACCGCAGGTGCTCGCCCATCCGCTGCCGGACGGCCGGGCGGCGCTGCTGAGCCGCGACCTCGCGACGACGGCCGCGTCGGTCGAGGCCTTCGGCGCCGGTGACGGTCAGGCCTGGCGCACCGGCTACGCGGAGTGGGAGCGGCTGTCGCCGTCGCTGCTCGACGCGCTGTTCACACCGTTCCCGCCCGTACGCGCGGGGGCGCGGCTGCTCCGCGAGCTCGGCCCCGGCGACGCGCTGCGCTTCGCGCGCTTCGGGATGCTGTCGGTGCGGCGGCACGGCGCCGAGCAGTTCGCCGGACAGGGGGCATCGCTGCTGCTGGCCGGCAACGCCCTGCACACCGACCTCGCGCCGAGCTCTGCCGGCAGCGCCGTCTTCGGCTGGCTGCTGGCCATGCTCGGCCAGTCGGTCGGCTTCCCGGTACCGGAGGGCGGGGCCGGCCGGCTGACCGACGCCCTGGTCACCCGACTGCGTGCGCGCGGCGGCCGGCTCGAGTGCGATGCCCGGGTGAGCGGCGTGGTGGTGCGCGGCGGTCGCGCGGTCGCGGTGCGGATCGCCGACGGGCGGACCGTCGACGTACGGCGTGCCGTGCTGGCCGACGTCCCCGCACCGCAGCTCTACCTCGACCTAGTGGACGCCAAGGCCCTGCCGCCGCGGCTGCTCGACGACCTGCGGCGCTTCCAGTGGGACTCGGCCACCGTCAAGGTGGACTGGGCGCTGAGCGGGCCGATCCCCTGGCGCGCACCCGAGGCCGCCCAGGCGGGCACCGTGCACCTGGGCGGCTCCCTGGACGACCTCGCCGCCTACAGCTCCCAGCTGGAGCGGGGGCAGGTGCCGGAGGAGCCCTTCCTGCTCGTCGGGCAGATGACGACCGCCGACCCGAGCCGCTCACCCGCGGGCACCGAGTCGGCGTGGGGCTACACGCACGTGCCGGCGCAGCCGCGCGGCGACGCGGCCGGTCAGCTGAGGGGCGACTGGGGGCCGGACGACCGGCAGCGCTTCGTCGACCGGATGGAGCACCGGCTCGAGCAGTACGCCCCGGGCTTCCGGGACCTCGTCGTGGGCCGGCACGTCCAGTTCCCGACCGACCTGCAGGCGGCGGACGGCAATCTCGTACGCGGGGCGCTGAACGGCGGCACCGCCGCCCTGCACCAACAGCTGGTCTTCCGCCCGACTCCGGGGCTGGGCCGCGCGGAGACGCCGGTCGCCGGGCTCTATCTGGCCTCGGCGTCCGCGCACCCGGGTGGCGGTGTGCACGGGGCCTGCGGCGCCAATGCGGCCCGTGCGGCGCTGCGGGCACGCAGCACGGGGCGGCTGGCGCTGGCCGGCACGCGGCTGCTCACTGCCGGCGCGCCTGCTGCTCGAGGCGCCGCAACGACTCGACGTTCCGCACCTTGATCAGCACGTCCGCGGCGGGGTTGTGCAGCCGCCTCGCCCAGCCGCGCAGCGGCTCCTCCTCGATGCTCACGCGGGTGCCGCCGTCGCCCGGCTCGGCCTGCAGAACCACCCGCGCCGTCCCGGCCGGCCAGGCGTGCGCCTCGAGCTCCAGCCGGGTGTCCGGGCCGTAGGCGCAGCTCACGGTCTCGTCGTCCTTGCGCAGCGGGCCGTAGCCGACCGTGTAGTGCAGCCGACTGCCCTCGGCCGGCCAGCCCGCGTCGACGGCGCGGATGGTCCGGGTGCCGACCACCCAGTGCCCGTAGCTCCTGCCGTCGCGCAGCACGTCGAAGACCTGCGTCGGCGTGACGCCGCGCATGAACCGCCGGGTGATCGCCATGCCGACCAGGTGCCCTCAGGAAGGGCCGACGTAACGGCCGACGCGACGCTCGGCGAGCCGGCGGCCGGCCCGCTCCAGCCGCCCGGCCGCCGGCCGCGCGAGCAGGTCCACGACCGGGCTCACCAGCGGGTACGACGCCAGCCGCGCGGCGCCCATCCAGCGCGGCACAGCCACCGACCGCCCCCGGCCGCGCTCCAGCTCCCGGCGCACGGCCCGGGCGACCCGGTCCGCGCGGATGCCGGGCGACGGCTGCAGCTCCGGGTCGTCCTCGCGTGGGTGCAGCCCCAGTGCCCGGGCGTGGAACTCGGTCGCCACGAAGCCCGGGTGGATGCTGTGCACCCGCACCCCCTGCGACGTCACCTCGCGGCGCAGGCCCTCGACGAAGCCGTCGACCGCACGTTTGGTCGCGGCGTACACCGTCAGCGGCGGCGGCGAGACCCAGGCGGCCGCCGAGGACAGCATCAGCACGTCGCCGCCGCCGCGCGCGAGCATCCCGGGCAGCACCAGACGGGTGAGGTCGACGTACGCCGTCACGTTCGTCGCCACGAGTCGCTCCACGTCGTGCGCCGTCATGTCGGCGACGGCACCGACGTAACCCAGCCCGGCGTTGTTCACCAGGACGTCGAGCCGGCCGTGCCGCGCGAGCACTGTCTCGACCAGTTCGCCCCGCTGCGCGGGATCCCGCAGGTCGCAGGGCACGACCTCCAGCCCCGGGAGGCGCTCGGCGACCAGCCGGAGCCGGGTCCCGTCGCGCGCGCAGCCGACGACCCGTGCGCCGGCCGCCGTCAGCCGGGCGGCAGTGGCCCGGCCGATGCCGGCGGTGACACCGGTGACGAGCACGACCCGGCCGGCGAGGACCCTCATCCGGCCTCTGTGCCCGGACCCGCTCGCCGCATGCCTGCGGGCGTTAGTCTCCGGCCGTGGCCGATCTCCTTGGCTCTTCCGGCGAGCCCGTGCTGCCGTCCGGCAGGGGCGTGGTCGCCCGCGGCGTCCGCCGCACCTTCGGCCCGGTCGAGGCGGTACGCGGGATCGACCTGACTGCGTTGCCGGGCGAGGTCACGGCGCTGGTCGGGCCGAACGGCGCGGGCAAGACGACGCTGCTGCTGGTGCTCGCGACGCTGCTCGTGCCGGACGCCGGAGAGGTGCGGGTGGCCGGCTTCGACCCGGTCACCGAGCCGGACCAGGTGCGCGCGCGGATGGGCTGGTCGCCGGACGTCTTCGGCCTCTACGACAACCTCACCGGCCAGGAGTACCTCGAGTTCGTCGGCGAGGCCTACCGCTTGGGCCGCAGCCGCGCCCGCAGCCGGGCACGCGAGCTGCTCGCGCTGGCCCGGCTGCCGGAGTATGCCGACCGGCCGGTGCACACGATGTCGCGCGGGCAGAAGCAGCGGCTCGGCCTGGCCCGTGCGCTGGTGCACGAGCCCGAGGTGCTGCTGCTCGACGAGCCGGCCGGCGGGCTGGACCCGCGCAGCCGGGTGGAGCTGCGCGAGTTGCTCCGGCTGCTCGCCCGCTCAGGGGTCGCGGTCCTGGTCAGCAGCCACCTGCTCGGCGACCTCGAGGAGCTCGCCGACCGGGTGGTGTTCGTCGACCGCGGCGCCACCGTCGGCGAACACCGGCTCGACCAGCTGCCCGAAGGCACGGCGGCACGGCCGTGGCGGGTGCGTGCCCTGGACATGGAGGCGCTGCTGGCGGCGCTGCAGCGTGGCGGCTACGACCACGACACGCCGACCATCGCCGGCGTCGACGTCCGGCTGGCTTCCGACGAGGCCGCCGCCGAACTGCTCAGCGGCCTGGTGCGCGAGGGGGTGCCGGTGGTCGCCTGCCAGCCGCTCGGCGGTGCGCTCGAGGCGGCCTACCTGCAGCTCACGGAGGAGGGTCGATGACCGGGTCCGGGATCGTCACCGTGGCCCGCCAGGAGTTCCGGTTGCGCATCCGCGCCGGGCGCTGGAAGTGGCTGCTCACCGTCTTCTTCCTGGTGCTGCTGGGGTTCACCGCGCTGCTGCGCGGCGCACTGTCGAGCGTCACCGAGCAGGACGTGCCGTTCAAGGGCACCGTCGTCTACGGCGGCCTGATGCTGTTCGTGCTCGGCCTCGCGCTGCTCGTCGTCCCCGCCCTGGCGGCCCAGTCGGTGAACGGTGACCGCGAACGCGGCACCCTCGCCACACTGCAGGTGACGCTGCTGTCGGCGGCCGAGATCACACTCGGCAAGTTCGTCGCGGCCTGGGGCACCGCGCTGGTCTTCCTGGCCCTGACCTTCCCCCTGGTCGGCTACGCGATGACGCAGAACGGCGTGCCGTTCCTGCGCGTGCTCGTCGTGACCCTCGTGCTCGCACTGCTGCTCGGCACGGTCTGCGCGATCTCGCTGTGGTGGTCGGCGGTCCTCTCGCGCACCACGACCTCCGGCGTGCTGGCCTACCTCACCGTCTTCACCCTCACCGTCGGCACGCTCATCGTCTTCGGCCTGGTCACCGCGGTCACCGCGGAGCGCTACACGCAGACCTACGAGAACGACTGCCCCCCGCCGCCGCCGGGTATCCCGGCACAGGACTTCGGCTGCGTCGACGGGCCGGTCACCTACCAGACCAGCCGCGCACGCACCGACCGCACCTGGTGGCTGCTCGCGCCGAACCCGTTCGTGGTGCTCGCCGACGCGGCGCCGCAGATCCCGGACGAGCCGATCGACCCGAGGCAGCACCGGTCCGGTGTACGGGCGAGTGACCTCGACCCGCTGGGCCAGATCGGCCGACAGGTCCGCCAACTGCGCCGCGCGCCGTCCGACGAGCCGGACTCGCCGACGCCCTTCCCGTCGCCGGGGAGTCCCTTCGAGCCCGAGCCGTCGGCCCCGGTCTGGCCGACCGGCCTGGTGGTGAACGTGGCGCTCGGAGTCGGGGCGCTCGCGCTGACCACCCGACGGCTGCGTACGCCCACGCGCACCCTCCCGCGCGGCCAGCGGGTCGCCTAGAGCAGGTCGGGAACAGGCTCCTCGGCGGCGTCCAGCCGCACGTGCGCGACGACGCTCTGCAGCGCACGCAGCGCCGCTCCGGCCGAGCCGCCCCAGGAGTTGAGGTAGGTGAACTGCCACCACCACAGGGCCTCCCGCCCGCGGCCGGCGTCGTAGTGCAGCAGGCCGCGGACCAGGTCCTGCGCCATGTCGGCCAGGTCGTCCGACAGCCGGTAGGGCACTGGCGGATCGTCGGCGTACGGGTCGAAGACCTCGAGGTAGGCGTCGATGGGGTCGAGCTGCTCGACCAGCCCGTCGCGGACCTTGTCCAGATCGGGCGCCCGGTCGAGCAGCGGCTCGACGTTGGTGTCGAGGATGACGTCGGTACGGGCGCCGAGGTGGGCGCCGGCCACGCACATCTGCGCCACGTCGAGCAGCAGCAGGGCGACCGCCTGGCTGCCGGCCTGCCCGGAGGCGACCAGCTCCAGTGTCTCCAGGAAGGACCGCACGTCACGCGCGACGTCGGTCGCCAGCTCCAGGTCCTCGATCGGCTCAGACATCGACCTGTCTCCGTCCTTCGAAAGCGCGGCCGAGGGTGACCTCGTCCGCGTACTCCAGGTCCCCCCCGACGGGCAGCCCGCTGGCCAACCGTGTGACGCGCAGCCCCATCGGGCTGACCAGGCGGGCGAGGTAGGTGGCCGTCGCCTCGCCCTCGAGATTCGGGTCGGTGGCCAGGATCAGCTCGGTGACCGACCCGTCCTGCAGCCGGACGAGCAGCTCGCGCACCCGCAGGTCATCCGGCCCGATGCCCTCGATCGGGCTGATGGCGCCACCCAGGACGTGGTAGCGGCCGCGGAACTCGCGGGTCCGCTCGATCGCGACGACGTCCTTGGACTCCTCCACGACGCAGATGACCGAGAGGTCGCGGCGCGGGTCACGGCAGACGCGGCACTCGTCCTGCTCGCTGACGTTGCCGCAGACCCGGCAGAACCGGACCTTGTCCTTGACCTCGGTGAGCGCGCCGACCAGCCGCCGCACGTCGGCCGGGTCGGCGGCGAGCAGGTGGAAGGCGATCCGCTGCGCGCTCTTGGGCCCCACGCCCGGCAGCCGCCCGAGCTCGTCGATGAGGTCCTGGACGGCGCCCTCATACATGTCGGCGCCCGGTCCGCAGCAGGATCACGTCGGCCCCTACATCCCCGGCAGGCCGAGGCCGCCGAGCCCGCCGGCGAGCGGGCCCATCGTCGTCTGCTGGAGCTCCTGCGCGTTGTTCGCGGCGTCCCGGATGGCGGCGACCACCAGGTCCTCGAGGCTCTCGACGTCGTCGGGGTCGATCGCCTTCGGATCGATCTTCACCGACAGGACATCGCCGGAGCCGCTGACGGTCGCGGTGACCAGCCCGCCACCGGCAGTGCCCGTGACCTCGGTCCCGGCCAGCTGGGCCTGCGCCTCCATGAGCTGCTGCTGCATCTTCTGCGCCTGCTTCATCAGCTGCTGCATGTTCGGCTGTCCCTTGCTCGGCGGACCGGCCACGGGCGTCTCCTCACGTCTGGTGTTGCTGGCGAGAGTACGGGGACCGGAGCTGCCTGCGGTGCTCAGTCCTCGCCGGAGGTGCTCACGACCTGCCCGCCGAGCTGGTCGACGACCAGGCGCAGGGCGGCGTCCTCACGATGGCCCTCCTGCGGCGCCGGAGGCTCGTCCGGGTCGTCCGGCACGGCCTCGTCGCCCGGGGCGAATCCCGGACGGGCGGCCGGTGGCGCCGGCGACGGGGTGCGGCCGGTCGTCTGCGACCCGCCGGTCGGCTGTGACTCGGCAGCACCCAGGCTCTCGTGCAGCACGCAGCGCAGGTCGAAGTCGGCGCCGAGCACCGCCTGCAGCGACTCCCTCAGCACGTCCGGGCCGGTGCCGGCCTGGAACTGCCGCAGGATCGGCGCGTGCTGGAACGCCAGCACCAGGGTGCGCCCACTGACCGAGCCGACCGTGGCGTCGGCCAGCTGCGCGTGGGCGGTGCGCTTGCGGCTCTTCACGGCGCCGAGCACGGCGTCCCAGGCGCCGCGCAGCGCTGCCGCATCCACGCCGCCACCGGGCCCCTGCGTCCCGGACTCCGAGCCCGGTCCTGCTCCCGCGCCGGGACGCCCGGGCTCCGGAGCCGGCGGGGCGGGGGCGGCCGGGAGCGGGGTGGTCGGGGGCGGGGTGGTCGGGGGCGGGGTGGTCGGGGCGGTCGGGGCCGGAGCAGCGGGGGCGGGGGCGCCGGCGATGTCCAACCTGCGCTCGAGCCGCTCGAGGCGGACCAGCAGGGCCGATTCTCCGGTGGCTGCGGCCGGCAGCAGCACCCGGGCGCAGACCAGCTCGAGCAGCAGCCGCGGCGTGGTCTTGCCGCGCATCTCGACCAGGCCGGCGTGGAACAGGTCGGCGGCGCGGGACAGCCCTGCGGTCCCCATCGCCACCGCCTGCCGGCTCATCCGCTCGAGCTGGTCGGCCGGGCAGTCGAGCAGTCCGGTCGAACCGGCGTCCGGCACGGCATCGAGCACGATCAGGTCGCGCAGCCGCTCGAGCACGTCGGTGGCGAACCGGCGCGGGTCGTGCCCGCCCTCCATCACCTGGTCGAGCAGGCCGAAGACGGTCGCGGAGTCACGCGCGGCAAAGGCGTCGACGATGCCGTCGAGCAGCGAGTCCGGCGTCACGCCGAGCAGTGCGGCGGCGCCCTCGCGGGTGACACCGTCCGGTCCGGCGGAGGCCAGCACCTGGTCCAGGATCGACAGGCCGTCGCGCGCCGAACCGGCTGCGGCGCGTACGACCAGGGGGATCACGGTGCTGTCGATCGCGATGCCCTCAGACCCGGCGACCTTCGTGAGCAGCTCGGTGAGCGTCTTCGGCGACATCAGCCGGAACGGGTAGTGGTGGGTGCGGGAGCGGATCGTCTGCAGGACGTTCTCCGGCTCGGTCGTCGCGAAGACGAACTTCACGAAGTCCGGCGGCTCCTCCACCAGCTTCAGCAGCGCGTTGAACGCCGCCGTCGTGACCATGTGCGCCTCGTCGATGATGTAGACCTTGAAGCGGCTCGACACCGGCGCGAAGAAGGCCCGCTCGCGCAGGTCACGGGCGTCGTCGACGCCGTTGTGCGAGGCGGCGTCGATCTCGATGACGTCGAGCGACCCGGGGCCGTTGGGCGCGAGAGCGACGCAGGAGTCGCACGTCCCGCAGGGGTCCGGCGTCGGGCCCTGGGCGCAGTTCAGCGAGCGCGCCATGATCCGCGCGCTGGAGGTCTTGCCGCAGCCACGCGGGCCACTGAACAGGTACGCGTGGCTGATCCGCCCGTTGGACAGCGCCTGCCGCAGCGGCTCGGTGACGTGGTCCTGGCCCATCACCTCGGCGAAGCTGCCGGGCCGGTACTTGCGGTAGAGCGCCAGGCTCACGCTGAGACTCCCTCCACGACAACGACAGGACCCCCCGCACACCCGCCCAGAGCCTGCCTGCCCTTGCTGCCTTCCGGCCCTGGGGGAGTTCAGCGGGATGGGCGCCGCACGAGGGGTCTGTCCCGACCCTACCCGTCCGGGCGGCTGACCGGAGCCGGGCGGCTCGGCTAGGATCGGCGGCGGAGGATTCGCCTAGTTGGCCTATGGCGCACGCTTGGAAAGCGTGTTGGGGGCAACCCCTCGCGAGTTCGAATCTCGCATCCTCCGCCGAGACGACAGCCGCTCCCCGCCGGGGCGGCTGTCGTCGCTGATCAGCGTCCCGGCACTCCGGGCGGGGCGCTGTCCGTCCCGCGCCGGCTGGCCAGGTCGGCAAGGATGGTCCTATGGCCCGTGCCGTCGACCTCTCGAGGGCGCTGTCCCGTGGCGCTGTCCGCCGGGTGCGTGCGGCCGCGCGCGCCGACGGCGCCGATCGCAGTGGGCTGTCGGCGCTGATCTCGGTGCACGCCCTGCACGCCGCGGGCGACGCGCTCGTCGCCGTCGCCCTCGCCGGCACGCTGTTCTTCAACGTCCCGCTCGGCGAGGCACGCAGCGGGGTCGCGCTGTACCTGCTGCTGACGATGCTGCCGTTCGCCCTGCTCGTCCCGGTCGCGGGGCCGGTGCTGGACCGCTTCCCGCACGGCCGACGCACGGTCCTCGCGGTGACCACCGGCGGCCGCGGGCTGCTGACGTGGGTGATGGCGGGGGCGACCGCCGGCCTGGGGCTCTACCCGCTCGCCCTCGCGGTCCTCGTGCTCTCGCGGGCGTACGGCGTCGCCCGTTGCGCAGCCGTGCCGCGTGTCCGTCCACCTGCGGTCGGGCTGGTCTCGGCCAACGCCCGGCTGAACGTCGCCGCCGTGACAGCGGGGGCCGGGGCGGCCGCCGTGGGCTCGGGCCTCGTCGCGCTCACCGGCTCGTCCGGCTGGGTGCTGCGGCTGGCCAGCCTGCTGCTGCTCACCGGCGCGGTGCTGGCCCTGCGGCTGCCCGAGCACGTGGACGAGCCGGCCGGGCCGACGGTGCGCTCCGCACTTCGCTTCCGGCTCTCCCGCACCTCCCCGCGGGTGACCGGGCCGCTGGCTGCCGCGCTGACGCTGCGCGCTGTCGCCGGGCTGCTCACCGTCTTCCTCGCGTTCCTGTTCCGGGCCGAGGGTGCCGCCGGCATCCTCGTCGGCACCGTCATCGCCGCCGCCGCAGTCGGTCAGCTGGCCGGCACGGCGGGAGCGGCCCGCCTGCCGGAGCGGGCGTCGCGGCTGCTCGCCGTCGTCGCGCTGGCCCTGCCGTTCGCCACCTGCCTGGCCGCCGCGCTCATGCCGGTCGGGGCGTGGATGGTCGCCGCGGCCGGCGCCACCGGGATCTCGGTCTCGCTCAGCAAGTTCGCCCTGGATGCGGCCGTGCAGGCGCACGTGCCGCCGCGCTCGATCAGCAAGGCCTTCGCCCGGTCGGAAACCGGCCTGCAGCTGGCCTGGGTGACGGGCGCCGCTGTTGCCCTGGCCCTGCCGACCAGCGCCGTCGTCGGCTTCGGAACGGCGGCAGCGCTGCCGCTTCTCGGGCTGCTGCTCGCCCGCCAGCTCGCGCTGCGCAGCCGGCCGCCCGCGGCGTAGCGGCTCAGCCGGCGAGGAGGGCCTCGAGGTCGCCCGGGACCTCCAGCAGCGCGGCGTCGCGCTCGACCTGCGCACCGACTCCGGCGGGCGGCCCCCAGCCGGAGGCGACGAGCAGGCGGTAGAGCCCGACGCGCGCGTGCAGCAGACGCTCGGCCGCGGCCTCACAGGTCTGCGCCGACTGGGCCTTGCTGGCGGAGCGCCAGGCGGACGCCGCCGAGCGGTAGCGCTGATAGGCGGCCTGCAGCTCCACCTCGTACGGCTCCTGCGCGGCCCCTTCCACCCTGGGAACATCGGCGGGCAAACCGGGCGTCTTGAGCACAGGGGAAGATGATCCGCCGGCTTCAGCCAGGAGAGGTCAGCCGTACCAGCCGACGACATCGGCCACCACGTGCGGCGAACCGGCGCTCGACCGCAGCCGCACCGTCCCGGCCGCCGCCACCGGAACCACCACCAGGTTCGGCACCGTCTGACCCCGCACGTAGTTCAGATTCAACGTCCATCTGAGCTGTTCTGGGAGGGGCGCCGGGTGTCTGGAGACACCAAGGACTGACCCCACGGCTACCCCTCGATATCCCAGACTCAGGGCGCTCGATATCCCTCACTCCGGTCCCTCGAAATCCCCGACTCCTGCTACCGTGACGAGATGCCTCCATCCCTGGACGGGATCGTCGAGCGACGTGTTCTTGCCGCAGCTCGAGAGCGGATGGTCGACGATCCCGTCGTCCTGCTCGAAGGTCCGCGGGCTGTCGGGAAGTCCACCCTCCTACGTGCCATCGCCGCGAGCTGCGGGGCGACCGTGCTGGACCTGGATGACCCGGCGACCCGACAAGCCGTCGCCGACGACCCCGGCACTTTCGTCGCGGGTAGTACGCCGATCTGCGTCGACGAGTACCAGAAGGCCCCGCTCGTGCTTGACGCGATCAAGTCGGAGCTGAACCGGGACGGGGCACCCGGTCGATTCGTGCTCACCGGCTCCACCCGTCACGACTCCCTCCCCGCTGCCGCGCAGTCACTCACCGGGCGCCTGTCGAGGTTGACGGTCTTCCCACTGTCGCAGGGGGAGATCACCGGCACGCGCCAATACCTGCTCGAGCGACTCTTCACCGACCCCACCGGCGCCGTCGCGGCCGTGCCCACCTCGACGACCAGCCGCGAGGACTACATCGCCCGGATGGTCGTCGGTGGCTTCCCGATTGCCCTGAGGAGATCCACCGACAGCACGCGGAACCGCTGGTTCGACGAGTACGTCGCGCTGACCCTGCAACGCGACGTGCGGGAGCTGAGCCGGATCCGGCAAGGGCCGTTGCTGGCGGACCTGCTGCACCGGTTGGCTGGGCAGACCGCCCAGGTTCTCAACGTGGACCGCGCCGCACGGGACGTCGGGCTCGATGCCAGCACCACCGAGAGCTACGTCCGGCTGCTCGAAGCCGTGTTCCTGATCCACCGGCTGCCCGCTTGGGGGAAGACGCTGAGGGCGCGGGCCGCGTCGACGCCCAAGCTGCACGTCCTCGACTCCGGCGTCGCAGCCCGGCTGCTCCGCCTCACCCCGGACAAGCTCGCCCGCAAAGACCCGACCGCCCTCACCGAGCTCGGTCATCTGCTGGAGACCTTGGTCGTGGGCGAACTGCTCAAGCAGGCCTCCTGGCTCGACGGACTCGCGGGCACGGGCCACTGGCGCACGCATGACGGGGACGAGGTCGACCTCGTCATCGAGCGCGACGACGGATCGATCCTCGCGTTCGAGGTCAAGGCCGCGGGACGCGTGCCCGGCGCGGACCTCAAGGCCCTCCGCAAGCTCAGGACGGCGGCCGGCGACGCCTTCGTCGCCGGAGTGGTGCTCTACACCGGATCGCGGTCGTACAACGCAGAAGACCGACTGCACATCATGCCCGTCGACCGGCTCTGGTCAGCCTGAAGGCCCAAAGCACCCAACGGCACACCTGGAGGCGAAGCACGGCCAACTCCAGGGCGGGCCGCGCTCCGTCGCGACGACCTCGGCCGGGATGCTCTTGGCCGCCTCACCGATGCCGATGAGCCGGACCCGAACGGCCGTCGGTCGCCTACGCCGTGAGCACGACCTCAGGCCGCTCGAGGATGCTGTGACGCGGCTCCTGGCGGACGGCGCCTGGCGGCGGCGAGAGGCTTGGTCGTAGACACAGCGCGCCGCGCCGGAGCTGGGTGTGTTGTCGGGGGGTGTACACCACACGTCAAGATTCGGGAAAGGTTGACCGCTGGTGTAACAGCCGCTGCGCGGCACATGCCGATGCGCGAGCAGCCCCGGTCGATCTCGGTGCCACCCCTGTTCAGGGATCAGGCGCTGCTGGCACCGAGTACGCCGGGCAGCGGGCTGGGGGATAGACCATTGCGGGAGATCATCGCCACTGACGACGGTCCCGCAGGCCCCTGGCCTGCGGGACCGTCGTCAGCCCTTGGCGGTGGCGGTGGGATTTGAACCCACGGAGGAGTTGCCCCCTCACACGCTTTCGAGGCGTGCTCCTTCGGCCGCTCGGACACGCCACCGCCGCAGACTCTAGCGAAGCCCGGCATCCCCGCGGACCCGACGGCCCGCGAAGAAGGTGCGGAGCAGCGCGGAGCACTCCGGCTCGAGCACGCCGCGCACCACCTCCGGCCGCCAGTTGAGCCGCCGGTCGCGTAGGAGGTCGAACAGCGAGCCGGCCGCGCCGGCCTTGGGGTCGTCGGCGCCGTAGACGACCCGCTCCACGCGGGAGAGCACGATCGCGCCGGCGCACATCGTGCACGGCTCGAGCGTCACGAACAGGGTGCAGCCGGTCAGCCGCCACGAGCCGGTGGTGCGAGCCGCGTCGCGCAGCGCCAGCACCTCGGCGTGCGCGGTGGGGTCGCCGCTGCCCTCCCGGTCGTTGTGCCCGGCGCCCACCAGCACGCCGCCGGACCCGAGCACCACGGCACCCACCGGGACGTCGTCATGGGTCACGGCGAGCGCGGCCTGCTCGAGCGCCCACCGCATCCCCTCCTCGTCCGCGACCATGCGTGAGGTGCTCAGCCCTCGCGGAGCTGCTCGAGAATGTCGTCGCAGCCGGCCCGTTCACAGATCGCGGTCAGGACGTCGGCCGGCAGCAGACCCTCCTCGGCACACAGCGCGAGCAGGTCCTCCGCGGACGTGCCGAGGTCGGCGAGCACCGCCTGGTCGCCGACGGGCTGGGCGATCGGCCGGGTGCCCTCGTCCTCCTCGTCCTCGTCGTCGACGGGCGGCTCGGTGTCCTCCCAGAGCAACTGCGCCACCTCGCTGGCCAGCACCGCACGGCGGTCGGACAGGAAGACCCGCGGCTCGTCGAGCGAGCCGACGCCGCCGTCCACGCGGACGACGGCCAGGTGCTCGTCGTCCTCCTCCAGCAGCAGGAGCGCCGGACCGGCGCCCTCGCCGGTCAGATCGCGCAGGACGTCTGCGAGCTGCTCGACGTCCTCGATCCCGGACAGCTCGATCTCCTCACCCGTCCAGCCCTCGCCCGTCCGGGCGAGGGCGCCCGCGCAGTACGACACGGTGCAGGCTCCTGGGCTGGGGGAAAGGGAGGTACTACTCCACGAGGGCGTCGACTACCCGCTCGAAGGACTCCGAGAACCCCAGCCGCCGCGCGAGTAGCGAGAGCATCTCGTCGGCGTACGCATCGAGGTCCGCGAGGATCGCCCCCATCTCCATCTCGTCCAGCCCCAGGTCGTCGAAGATGCCGAGGTCGCCGGCCGGCCAGACCTCTTCGAGCTCGTCGTCCTGGGGCACCTGGACGTCCAGGTGCTCCAGCACCTGCACCGCCAGGTCCCAGGCGACGGCCGCCGTGACATCGGACAGCAGCAGCCGCACCCGCCCCATCTGCACGCGCACGACGACGAAGAACTCGTCGGCGACGTCGACCAGCGCGAACGCGCCGTTCTCGCCCGGCTGCTGACGGACGGCCGCGATGAGGCCGGGCAGGTCCTCGGCCAGCGCCTCGGGCAGCACACCGAGCTGCCACTGCGCGTCCTGCCGGAAGACGAGAACGGCGTACGCATCGGTCCCGCTGCTGTCGGCCACGGTGCGAACTGTTGCAGATGTGGCCGATGGGAGGAAGCCGCGCGGGTTCACCGCACCCGCGCCGCGGGTAGGCGAAGGACCAGCGCCCGCCCACCCCGATTCAGTTCCTGGAGGAACACCATGGCACAGCGCAACACGCTCGCCCACTTTCTGCACGACGTCGGCCTCGCTGCCTGGTTCGGCGGGTCGCTGATGGGCGCGATCGGCGTCAACGGCGCTGCCGCCGACGTCGACGACCCCCGCCAGCGGGCGCGTGTCGCGAACGCCGGCTGGAACCGCTGGACCCCGTTCAACCTGCTGGCGATCGGTGCCCACCTGGTCGGCGGCGCGCAGCTGCTGAAGGAGAACAAGGGCCGCGTGGCGACGCAGCGGGGCGTCCTTGCGAACACCAACACCAAGCTCGCCCTGACCGCCGGCGCGCTGGGAGCGACCGCCTACGCCCGGGTTCTCGGCAAGAAGATGCAGTCCGCCGGCGACGTGCCCGTCGCGGGTGGCACCGACTCGCTGACCAGCACCCCGGCGGAGGTCGCGAAGGCGCAGAAGCAGCTCTCGGCGCTGCAGTGGGCCATCCCGGGGTTGACCGGCGCCATGCTCGCCAGCAGCTCCCTGCACGAGGAGCAGCAGCGTCCGACCCAGGTGATAACCGGTCAGCTCCGCGCACTGCCGGCCACTGTCGGCACGGCTGTCGGCGGCGCGGCCGTCGCCGCCAAGCAGCTGGTGGCCAACGACTAGACGAGCCGTGCACGAGGAAGGCCCCCACCGTCCGGCGGGGGCCTTCCTCGTGTCCGCGCGGCTACTCCCGGGTGGCAGGCGCAGGATCGGGCGAGGTCGGCGCACTGTTCCGGCCGAAGAAGGACTGGGCGCAGGCGACGCCGGCGACCACACCGGAGGCCGCCGCGACAGACACCAGCTGCAGGCCGGGCGTGACGTCACCGGCGGCGTACACGCCGGACACGGAGGTCTGGCCCTGGCGGTCCACCGCGACGTAACCCTCCTCGTCCAGGGCGCAGCCGAGCGAGGCGGCCAGGGCGACCCGCGGCCGGTGTGCGAGGGAGAACAGCACCAGGGAGGTGGGCACCACCTCCCTGCCGTCGAGCTGCACCCCGGTCAGGTCGCCGCGGGTCCCGAGGAAGCGCACCGCGTCCCGCTCGAGCAGGTCGATGTCGTGCGTCTCCAGCTCCTTGCGGCAGCTCTCGTCGCCCTCGAAGCGGATGCCGTTGGTGACGACGGTGACCGAGGCGGCCCAGTTCTTGAGCGTCGCGGCGAAGCCGACCAGGTGCGGGTCCCAGCCGAGCGCGACGACGTGCCGGTCCCGGGCCTCGTAGCCGTCGCAGGACGGGCAGTGGAAGACCGACGCGCCGTAGTGCTCGTGGAAGTTCTCGACCTCCGGCAGCATGTCCTGCACGCCACAGGCCAGCACGAGCCGGTGGGCGAGCAGGTCGGCGTCGATCTCGAACAAGCCGTCGGCACGCCGGTTCAGGGTGGTCGCGGAGCGCTGCCGGATCTGCGCGGTCGGATAGGCGAGCACCTCGTGCCGGCCCCGCTCGAGCAGCTCGGCCGGTCGCTGCGGGTCCCGGCCGAGGTAGCCGTGCGAGCTCTCGACCCGTCCGGAGCGGTACTCCTGCGAGTCCAGCACCACGACCGAGCGCCGGTAGCGGCCGAGCCAGGACGCCGCCGCGAGGCCAGCCGGGCCGCCGCCGACCACGACGACGTCCACCTCCAGCCGCTCGACCGGTGTACCCGGCGTCACCCCGCTGCCAGCAGGCCGCGCGCGGCGACTGCCTCCAGCGACAGCGTGCGGTAGCCCACGTCGTCGAACAACACGACGATGCGGTCCCCCTCGTACCGCATGACGACGCCTTCTCCCCACGCTGCGTGCGACACCTTCGACTGCAAGGGGTACGGCGATGAGGCGGCGTCGGCCTGATCCGCCGCTGTGCCGGCCAGACAGGAGTCGCAGTTGCCGCAAGGCCGCTCCAGCGTCTCGCCGAAGTAAGCGAGCAGGAACTGCCGGCGGCAGCCCGTGGTCTCGGCGTAGGCGCGCATCATCTCCACCCGCGACTGTTCGACCTTCCGGTGCGTGTCGGCCACCGTGACCGCCGCCTCCGCGGCTTCCAGGGGCGGCTGGGCGTCCTCGACGGAGGCGATCGTCCCGTCGGCCTGCACCTGCAGCGCACCGGTCTGCTCCAGCAGGTTGACCAGTCCCGCGAGCCGGGTCGGAGGAAGGTCCATCTCCGCTGCCAGCACAGTCGGCTCGACCGCACCCCGGGCGTGGTGGACCAGGGTGGCGACCTTGCGCAGCGCGTGCTCGTCGACGTTGCCGCTGGCGAAGAACTTCCGCAGCCCCAGATCCTCCTGCCGGTAGTACAGCGCCGCGACCGCCGGGGCATCGTCGCGGCCGGCCCGGCCGATCTCCTGGTAGTAGCTGTCCAGCGAGTCGGCCACCTCGGCGTGCAGCACGAAGCGGACGTCCGACTTGTCGATACCCATCCCGAAGGCGGTGGTTGCCACGACGACGTCCAGTGCCCCCGAGGTGAAGCGCTCGTGGACCTGCTCGCGGTCGGCTGCCCGCAGCCCCGCGTGATAGGCAGCCGCGTCGATGCCCAGCTCCGCGAGCACCTCGGCGTACTGCTCCGCGCTCTTGCGGGTGGCCGTGTAGACCAGGCCGGGCTTGGCCTCACCCATCGCCCGAATCGCCACGGCCTCACGCCGCTGCTCGTCGTCGCGGAAGGCCTGCACCTCGAGCGCGAGGTTGGGCCGGTCGAAGCCGCAGACGACCTGCTCGACGTCGCGGAGCCGCAACCGACTGACGATCTCGTCCCGGACCGGCGGTGACGCGGTCGCTGTCAAGGCCAGGACCCGCGGCCGCCCGACCCGCTCGATGGCGGTGTGCAGCCGCAGGTAGTCGGGCCGGAAGTCGTGGCCCCAGGAGGAGATGCAGTGCGCCTCGTCGACGACGAACAGCGACGGCCGGGCCGCCGCGACGGCGTCGAGCACGTCGGGCTTGCTGAGCTGCTCGGGGGCAAGGAACAAGAACTCCACCTCGCCCGCCCGCAGGGCGTCGAACGCGGCGTCCCGGTCCTTGTCGGTCAGGCTGCTGTTGGCCTGCACAGCGGCCCCGGCACCGGCTCGGCCGAGCAGTCCCGCAACCTGGTCGCGCTGCAACGAGATGAGCGGGCTCACCACGACCGTCGGCCCGTCGATGAGCATGGCCGGCACCTGGTAGACCGCGCTCTTGCCCGAGCCGGTCGGCATCACGACCAGGGTGTCGCGCCCCGCCATGACGCTGCGCATCGCCTCCAGCTGGCCCGGACGCAGACGTTCCCACCCGAAGGCGGTGCGGGCGGTGCGCTCGAGGTCGGCGGTGCTGGCGTCAGGGCGGGCAGACAGCGGAGCTCCAGGGCGTACGGAGGAAGCGCCGCTCCGGGGGCGGGCGGTGCGGCCTTGACCTACCCGCCCGGAGCGGGCTCAGCCGTCAGCGCCCAGGAAATACTGGCCGCCCGGGGAGACCAGCCCCTGACACGAGCCGCGGGTGGTGCGGACTAGCCGCGGGTGGTGCGGACTAGCCGCGGGTGGTGCGGGCGTGCAGCAGCGCGCGGGCACGAGCCAGCTGCTGGGCGCGCGGGCGCAGGCGGGCCCGCAGCTCGGAGGCTTCGCGCAACATGTCGAGGACCGCGAGCCGCCTGCGGCGCTCGGCCTCGGTCAGGCGGCGCCTCGTCTGTGCCATGGACGACGTCTACCCCATCCAGCGGGCCGACGATGCCTGTCCGACCCTCCCGTCACGCACTTGTCACCTCTACGCCTGCTCGCGCTCACCTCCGGGACCGCTGGTGGCCGCGGCGGCGCTGCCGTCCTACCCTGGCAGCATGACCGAGCTCGATACCCGGCCCGTCGGCGATCCCCGGCTCGACAACGGCGAGGACAACCGGTTCAGCCACTTCGTGCGCAAGGAGGACATCCTGCGCAGCGCCGTCGACGGCGTACCGGTGACGGCGCTGTGCGGCAAGAAGTGGCTGCCCGGCCGGGACCCGGAGAAGTACCCGGTGTGCCCGACCTGCAAGGAGATGATGGGCATGCTCGAGGCGATGCAGTAGGTCGCCGTCGAGACCGTCCTGGCCGTGGACGTCGGCGGCACGAAGATCGCTGCCGGCGTGGTCGATGCCTCCGGCGCGCTGCTGCGGTCGGCACAGGTCGCCACCCCCCGCGGGACCGACCCGGAGGAGGTCTTCGCGGCACTGACCTCGGCGGTGGCGGCCGTGCAGCCCGGCGACGTGCGGGCGCTCGGCGTCGGTTCGGCGGGACCGATGACCCTCGGCGGCGCGAGTGTGTCGCCCCTGAACATCCCGGGCTGGCGCGGCTTCCCCCTGCTCTCGCGGCTGTCCGGAACCTACGACGTGCCCGTGGTGGTGGACGGCGACGCGAAGGCGCTCGCGGTCGGGGAGGGCTGGAAGGGGGCCGGCGCGGCCAGCCGCGACTTCCTCGCCATGGTCGTCTCGACCGGTGTCGGCGGCGGTCTGGTTGTCGACGGCCGGCTGCTCGACGGGGCGTCCGGCAATGCGGGTCACGTCGGGCACGTCGTGGTCGTGCCCGGCGGGGCGCCGTGCGGCTGCGGCGGCTCCGGCTGCCTGGAGGCCGAGATCAGCGGTACGGCGATCGGGCGCCGGCTGGGCGGACCGGCCGCGGGCGCCGGTCCGGCCGAGGTGGCGCGGGCCGGACGGCTACTCGGCGTCGGGCTGGCCTCCGTGGTGAACCTGCTGGACCTGTCGGTGGTCCTGGTCGGCGGCTCGGTGGCGCTCGGCTTCGGCGCGCCGTTCCTCGCGGCGGCCGACGCCGCGCTGCGCGAGACCTCGCGGCTGGGCTACACGACCGGCTGCACGATCGCGCCGGTCGGCCTCGGCCGGGAAGGGCCGCTGGTGGGCGCCGGCGGCCTGGCCTGGCGGCTGCTCGGCCACGACGTCGGCGTCCGGTAGCGGTAGCCGCTACAGCGGCTCGCCCACGAGAACGGGCTCGGGCACGAGCTCGACGCCGAAGCGCTCCCGCACCCCGTCACGGACCGCCCGCGCGACCCGCAGCAGGTCGGCGGTGGTCGCCCCCCCGCGGTTGACCAGCGCAAGGGGGTGCTTGCCGGAGATGCCCGCAGCGCCGTCGAAGGCTCCCCGACCGAAGCCGGAGCGCTCGATCAGCCAGGCGGCCGAGACCTTCGTGCGGCCGTCCGGCTCCGACCAGCTCGGCGGGGTCTCCGGCACGCGGGCGAGCAGGTGCTCCAGCTGCGTGGGGGTGAGCAGCGGGTTGGTGAAGAAGGAGCCGGCGCTGCGGGTGTCGGGGTCGGCGGCGTCCAGCACCATGCCCTTGCCGCGGCGCAGCGCCAGCACCGCCTCGCGCACCTCGCCCAGCGGCGCCGTCGCACCGAGCGGGACACCGAGCCGGCGCGCCAGCTCGGCGTAGCCCACCGGTCCCGACAGCTCGCTGGAGGTGAGCCCGAAGGTCACCGACAGCACCACCCAGCGGCCGGGGGCGCGCTTGAAAACGCTGCTGCGGTAGGAGAATTCGCACTCCGGGGCGGTCAGCGTGACGACCGTGCGGGCGGACCGGTCGTAGGCCCGCACCGCGGTGATCGTCTGGGAGACGTCCTGGCCGTAGGCCCCGATGTTCTGCACCGGGCCGGCACCGACCAGGCCGGGAATGCCCGACAGCGCCTCGATGCCGGCCAGCCGGTCGGCGACACACAGCCCGACGAGGGACTCCCACTCCTCGCCGGCGCCCGCCGTCAGGAGAACGCGGGCGTCCTGCTGCGTGGCCGACAGCCCGTGCACCGCCACCCGGACGACTGTGCCGGCGAAACCGGCGTCCGGCAGCACGAGGTTGCTGCCCCCGCCGAGCACGAGCAGCGGCTCGCCCGCGTCGTCGGCGGCGTGGACGACGCCGACCAGTGACTCCTCGTCGTACGCCGTGACCAGACGGCGGGCGGGCCCGCCCAGACGCAGGGTCGTCAGCGGGGCGAGCGGGACGTCAGCGCGGTCGAGCACCGGCGCAGCCTATGCAGGGGTGTTCACGGCCAGCCGCAGCGTGCGGCGGTGGTGCCGCACCAGGTCGGTGGTGAACAGCGCCAGGCCGGACCAGACGAGGACGAAGCCGAGCAGCCGCAGCGCCGGTAGCGGCTCAGCGAACAGGGTGACCCCGAGCAGGAACTGCATCGTCGGGGTGAGGTACTGCAGCACCCCGAGCGTCGTGAGCGACACCCGGGAGGCGGCCGCACCGAACAGCAGCAGCGGCACCGCGGTGACGACGCCGGCGAAGGCGAGCAGGACGGCGTGCCCGATGCCCTGGCTGGCGAAGGTGCCGGCACCGGTGGCCCCCAGCAACCCCACGTAGGCCGCGGCGACCGGTAGCAGCACGGCGGTCTCGACGGCGAGTGCCGCGACGGCTCCGACGCCCGACAGCTTCTTCAGCAGGCCGTAGCCCCCGAACGAGAACGCCAGCACCAGGGCGATCCAGGGCGGACCGCCGTTCTCGACCGTGAGCACCACGACCGCGAGCAGGGCCACCCCGAGCGCCGCCCACTGGGTGGCACGGAGCCGCTCGCCGAGCACCACGACACCCAGCAGCACCGTGACGATCGGGGTGACGAAGTAGCCGAGCGAGGCCTCCACGACCTGGTCGGACGTGACCCCGTAGATGTAGGTCCCCCAGTTGACCCCGATGAGCACGGCCGCCAGCGCGAGCAGCCGCAGCCGGCGGCGGTCGGCGGCAGCGGCCCGCAGCGCGTCGAGCCGGCGCGTGACGGCGAGCAGGGCGACCACGACCACCAGCGACCACAGGATGCGGTGGGCGAGGATCTCGAGGGAGCCCGAGGGGGCCAGCAGCGGCCAGTAGAGCGGGAACAGTCCCCAGATCAGGTAGGCGGCCCCCGCAGAGAGGGCACCGCGGCGGGTCGCTGTCACCCGGTCACGCTAATCGGCTACCGCCAGACGGTACGCAACCGGCTGGTCAGCGTGAACGGATCTTCGCCCCGCAGCAGGTCCAGCAGCGCGAACCCCTCCGCGTCCTTGGCGAGCACCAGCCGGCCGGCACCGACATGGGCCCACCAGGCGGCCTCGAAAGCCGCAATTCCCTTTCTGGAACGGCCGAACGCCGTCGGCACGGCGTGCCACGCCACGGCCGCCTCGACCGGGCGGCCAAGCGCGCGTGCCCGGGCCAGCCGGTGCCGGTCGGCGGCCGCGGCGGGCACCGGCAGCACCAGCCGGGAGACCAGCCAGCGGGGGTCGGCGAGCGGCGCCAGCAGCTCCTCCAGGCAGGTCGCGAACAGCAGCGAGTCCGCTGTCGGTGCGTCGAGCTCGCACGCCACATCACCGCCGGGCCCACCGGTCACGCGCACCGCCGCGGCACCCACCGAGGTCGCCCCGATGGCGTGCAGGGCATCGCCGACGGCGTGCGCCAACTGACGCAGGGTCGCGGTCTGTCCGCCGTCGGCTACCGGCTGCAGGGCACGCAGCTGCCGGGCGTAGCGACGGCCACCGACAGCGGCCGTCACCAGGGCGCCGGTGCCGGCTGCAGCGGTCATGCCGGTCGCCGGGCCCTCGGCCAGACCGACCGAGACACCTGCCGGCACGGCGGTCGCGGTCGGCAGCGGCCACAGCCGGGTCGGGCGGTGCGGGTCCGGCAGCGGTGCGGGAGCGGGCGCACCGAGGGTCTGCCGAACGACCAGCAGCGGGGCCGGCACGACACCGCCCGGCAGCCCGAGCGACCGCTGGGCGCGGACCCGCAGCGTCGCGACCTCGATGCCGCGGTAGCCGGCCCCGACCGCCCAGGCGACGCGTACCGCATCCCGATTCGCGGTCCGCACCAGCGCGCGGTCGTTGACGGCGACGCGGGTCTGCGGGTCCGGCGGGGCGTAGGGCCCGAGGGCGTCGTCGCAGTGCCCGATGCCGGATTCGACGACGCCGTCGCGGCCGGGAGCGAAGTGGTGCTCGTGCTTGCGGACGGCCCGCAGGTAGTCGGCGTCGCCGCGCGGGTGCTCGTCGCTGACGCAGACCACGGTCCAGTTGTCGGCGACCTTGTCCGGCCGCTGCGGGTCCAGGCGCAGCGACCGGCCACGCAGCTGGGTCACCGCGGTCGGCGTGGCGGCGGTGGTCAGGTCCACCACGACGTCGAGCGCCGGGCAGTCCCACCCCTCCCCGAGCAGGCCGCGGGTGCCGACCAGGACGTGCGTGCCGCCGGCCTCGAGCCATCGGGTCATCAGCGCCGTCCAGACCCGCGCGCTCCAACCGACCCCGGCGCTCAGCGTGACGAGGGAGCGGTTCCCGTCGAGCGGGTCGGCCAGCAGTCGGTCGGCCAGCGCCGCCGGCGCGAACGCCCGGAAGCCGGCCAGGTCCGCACGCCGCATCGCGACGGTCCGCCCGGTCACCAGCACCGGACGCAACGCCGGTCCGAGCTCGCTGTTCGCCAGCGCCAGGAAGGACAGCCGGGCGGAGCCGGCCGGCCGCTCGCGAGGGGCCTCCTGCGGGCTCGCCGGCGCCTGGGCGGGGCGCTGCTCGACGTCGCACAGCACGACCGCGTGCAGGTCCTCGCCCAGCGCCTGGAACTCGGCGTCCAGGATATGGAGCGCAGCGGCAGCCTTGGCGGCCGACAGCGCACAGATGCGGTCCACCAGCGACGTCGAGGTGCGCAGTCCGCGCCCGGTGAGGACGAAGCCGAGGCTGGGCAGCACGGCCCGGATCGACTCGAGCAGGCGGGCGTCCTCCGGGGAGGACGTCCGGGACAGGTGCTCGCGGGCATAGGCCCCGAGCAGCACCGCCCAGTCCCGGGCGTCGGCCGCCACCCGGTGCTCCTCCCGCAGCCGCGCGCCGACCGGCAGCTCCAGCACCCCGGACTGCACCAGGCGCAGGCCTGCCCGGGCCAGTTCCGGCTCGACCTCCGCCAGCTCCGACCACGTCAGCCGCGGCGCGTCGCGCTGCAGCCGGCGGTCGTGCAGCCGCCGCCAGAGCCAGTCCAGGAACGGCAGGCTGCCGGTGCGCAGCGACAGCAGCTCGAGTCGTAGGTCGGCGAAGCGCTGACGTTCTCCGACGACGCGGGCCTCCTCCTCGGCGGTCGGTGCGGTGAGGTAGACCAGCTCCTGGTAGGGCGCCAGCTCGCCCTCCTTCACCGCCGCCGGCGCCGGCACCACGAAGTCTCTGTCGCCGAACAGGTCGTCGTGCAGCTCGCCCTGCCGGGCGGTCATCGAGGTGTGCGGGGTGGCGGTCAGACCGAGCACCCAGGTGTCCTCCCCCAGGGCGCGCACGAGGGCGCGGCACAGGTCCCCCCACGTCTCCAGCAGGTGGTGGCCCTCGTCCAGCACCAGCGTCCACGGCCCGCTCGTGGCTGCCCGTCGTACCAGGTCGCGACCGCGCGGGTGGAGCAGGTCGAGCAGGTCACTGCCCTCCTCGCCGTGCAGCGCGGCGCGGCGGGTCTCGGCCAGCGAGGCGGAGGAGTCGTCCTCGACATCCTCGTCGTCGGCGGTACGGTCCCAGGCAGTGAGGGACTGGTAGGTGAGCACGCTCAGCGGAGCTGTCAGGGCCGGCTCGGCGCTGCCCGGGCAGGGGTGCGGACCGTCGCCGCCGAAGGCCTTCCACTGCGCCAGCCACTGGGCCTGCACGGCCGTGTTGGGCGTGAGGACCATCGTGCGGCGGCCGATCCGGCGGGCCGCCTCGAGACCCAGCACGGTCTTGCCCGCGCCCGGCGGCAGCACGAGGCAGGCGCTGGAGCGCCCGGCGGCACGCAGCTGCTCGGCTACGTCGAGGGCCTGCGCCTGGTAGCGCCGCAAGGTGCCCGGGAAGGCGCAGCGGTCCCAGGCGTCGTGCATCACCTGGGCATCCTGCCAGGACGGGACTCAGCGGGAGTGATCAACGCCGGAATTCCTCATCTTTCGCCCTCACAGACAGGCGCAAGCCCGGCGTTGATCAAGGGCGGCGGCGGCCCGGCGAGAAGCTTGGCGCCGGCACTCTGCGCCACAGCAGCCCGGCGAGCGCGCGCAGGACCACGCAGCCCACGGCGCCGACCTGTGTAGACTGTGGCCCGGTTGCAGTTGCACCTCTTCGCTCGTGTTCATCAACGCCCGCGGACGTGTAGGTCGCGGGCGTTTTACGCGTCTCCGACAGCTCAACTCCGGGATCGCGCACAGTGCGCGGCCCCATGGTCTTTGAAGGAGACAGCAACATGGCTCAGGGTTCTGTGAAGTGGTTCAACGCCGAGAAGGGCTTCGGCTTCATCGCTCAGGACGGCGGCGGCGCCGACGTCTTCGTGCACTTCTCCGCGATCGCCACGGACGGCTACAAGTCCCTCGACGAGAACCAGCGCGTCGAGTTCGACATCACGCAGGGCCCCAAGGGCCCGCAGGCGGAGAACGTCGTTCCGCAGTAGTTCCCGCTCACCCGTCGGCCCGGTCCCCTGTGGGGCCGGGCCTTCGTGCGTCCGGTCCGGTGGTGGCCACCTTCCTGCAGACCTGGGGCAGACTGGTAGCAGCGCCCGACGACGAGCCCGCGTCGGTATCCCTCATGGAAGCGAGCTTCAGCCGTGGAAGAGACCGCCGAGCTGGGGCCCGCCCCCGAGCTGCAGGCCGCCGTCGACGAGGCGGCGCAGCGCGTCGAGGCCCTGGTCGCCGTAGACCCCGAGCTGGTGCACGGAGACGTGGTGGAGCAGGTCGCCGCCGAGTGCCCGCTCGACGTCGCGGTACTGCTGTGCCGGCAGACGATGGACTTCCTCCCCGACACCGTCCGCCAGCGGGTGTTCGAGCACGAGAACGCCGACACCATCGCGGCCAATGCCCTCGTCACCGCCGAGCGGGACGCCGTCGAGGCCAAGGCCAAGGCCCGGACGAGGAAGGCCGCCGCGACCCGCGCCGCCACGCTGGCGCGTGAGGCCGAGGCGGAGAAGGCCGTGCTGAAGTCCAACACCTGCCCCGACTGCTTCCAGCTGCGCGCCGCCTCCGGCGTCTGCGGCTGCGACTAGTAGGGCCGAACGCCGGCCCCCAGCCTGCTGACTCGGCGCGGACTGGGCCGACAGCGGCCGCCCGGCGACACCTGTCCTGCTGCGCTGGTTGCAGGAGAGGTCAACTTTCTGGGATTGTTGACCTCTCCTGCACACAGTTCCGACCGGACACATGCCCCGCGGCAGTTTCGGTCCCTGCACGCGGCCGGGTCCATGCAACGAGAGGGGCCGCTCCCTGCGCTCCGCTGTCGAGGACCTACGGCCGGACCCGGTCCTGCTGCTGCGCAGAGTCGCCGGCAAGCAGCATCGACGGGCGCCGGTCCGGGCGTTCGGGGGCGACCGCGGCGAGGGAGCGCCGCAGATTCGCCACGACAGCGCCGAGCACCGCGACCTCCGCGTCGTCGAGCTGCCGTCGTTGCCCGAACTCCTCCGTGAGCCGCCGCACCGCCTCCTCGGCGTCCTGGACCCGACGGTCGTCGGGCTCGAGATCGGTGTCGTAGGCGCGGACGAGCTCCGCCAGCTGGTCGAGCGCATCCGCCGTCACCGCCGCCAGCTCCGGGTCCAACGGCTTCCGCTCGAGGTCGCCGCTGTGGGTCTGCGCAAGCATCTCTGGCAGGTCCTCCGCGAGGAGGGCGACGCGGTCGAGCGCCCGCCCGACGCGGCGTTGCCGCTGGACCGCAGCTGAGTGGTGCCGGGCCCGCAGATTGCCGCGGCGTGCGTCGAGCACCTCCTGCGTCGCCTCACGGGTGCGGCTGGCCTCAGGACCCAGCGGGTGCACGCGCCAGTGGTCCTGTCGAGCCGGCGCCGGACCCACCCGGAGGCCGTCGGCCAGATCCTTCAGCTGGTCGACCACCCGGTCACGCAGCCGGCTCAGCGCCTCCTCGCCCTCATCGAGGCGCAGGGCCGGCAACAACAGGTTCAGCGCGACCCCACACAGCGCACCCAGCCCGGTCAGAGCGACGTACGCGATCGCGTAACTGGCGGCCTGGGTGTCGCCGACGACGAGCACGAACAGCGCGACGATCGGCACCCAGCTGCGCTGTTCCCCGACCCCGGGCAGGGCACCGAGCGCCACTCCGACGCCGACGACCAGGGCCAACGAGATGGGACCCGGCGCAATCAGCGAGTGCACGGTCACCCCGAGGCCCGCGCCCACCGCCAGCGCGAGGAAGGCGGCTCGCGCGGTCCGCAGCGACGCTGCCACCGTCGGGTGCGTCGCCACCACAGCGCCGAGCGGTGCGTAGTACAGGTAGCTCTCCAGCTGGACGCCGGTGGGTGCCCGCGCGACGATCTCCGCCACCACCCACGCCAGGACCGCGGCAAGGGCTGACTTCACCGCCAGCTGAGTGCGGGCGTGCCGCGCCAACCGCTGTGCCTGGCGCAGCGCGACGTCGCTGGTGATCGGTACCTCCTCGTCGGTCCTGACGACACACCCTTCCCGGGCACCCGGGCGACGCACACCCGCGGGCCTGCCGGTGTGGCCGGGATCACTTCTCCGGACGACTGCGCCACCAGGGAACCCGTCGGCCGGTCACGGCGTCTGATGTCCATGTGGACGTGGCTGCCCGGCATCGCCCCCGTGGGACTGACTCTGCTCCTCACCGCCTGCGGCAGCCCGACTGCAGATACCGCGGCGTCCTCCGCGACTCCGGCTGAGCCAGGGTGGTCCTCCGCCGCGACCTCTCCGCTGTCGCCGCGGCACAGCGCCCGCGCCGTGACGGTCGGCGAGGAGGTCCTCCTCCTCGGCGGGGACAGCAGCCCGCTGTGCCCTCCCGGCGCGAACTGCGTCGACGCACCCGAGCCGCAACGGGACGGCGCCGCCTACCGACCCTCGACCGACACCTGGCGGGCGCTGCCCCGCGACCCCCTCGCGCCGGCCTTCGACCGCGCGGTGGTCGGGAAAGGCAACGGTCTCGTGCTGGAGTCGCTGCCGCCCTCGCCCGGGGTGCCGCCGGACGGGCTCCGGGTTCAGGCGTCGTCCGCAGACCTGATCACAGCCGGCGAGGGCCTGGTCCTCGAGGTGCCCCGTCGCCGGTGGCACGTGCTCGAGCCGGCACCCGGTGCGCCGTCGGACGGCGTCGTCGGCACGTGGGTCAGCCGGCAGCTGGTCGTCTTCGGGGGTGGCAGCACTGCCAGCAGGCCGCGGTCGCTCACTGCCGAGACCTACCTTCTGGACCTCGCCGTCCTGACGCCCCATAGAGGTGTCGGTCCGCCTGAGCAACAACGCGTGCCAGCCCACGATTTCAGCTGCTCCTCGTGAGACGGCGAGGGCAGCTCGATGCGTAGTACCGGTGTGGAGGTGCCCTTCGAGGACTTCGTGCTCGCACGCGGTCCCGCGCTCGTGCGGTTCGCGTATGCCCTGTGCGGCGACGCGCACCTTGCCGAGGACCTGGTGCAGGAGGTTCTGGCTCGCACCTCCTCGCGGTGGGGGCGGCTCCAGCCCAGCCCCGAGCCCTACCTACGCACGGCCATCGCCCGCGAGCTGATCAGTTGGCGGCGCAGGCGATCCCACGGCGAACGTCCGTCGGACATCCCGGACCACTCCGGTGGCCACGCCGCGGACGAGATCGTCGACCGCGACCCGCTGTGGCGACTGCTCGCAGGACTGCCGGCGCGCCAGCGTGCCGTGCTCGTCCTGCGCCATTACGAGGCGCTGCCTGATCGTGAGATCGCAGCTCTGCTCGGCTGCCGGGACTCGACCGTACGAAGCCTCGCCGCCCGCGGCGCCGCCGCCCTGCGGGCGCATCCCGATCTCGCGTACCTGTCCGACAGCGGTACCAGGCACGCCGGCTCTCCTGACCAGGACGGAGCACGCTCATGACCCACGACCTCGGGACGGCAGTCGACCGCTCGGTGCGCTCTGCCGTCGACGAGCTGCGCCCCGATCCGGTGCTGCTGCTGCGCGGGGTCGAGAGCAGGCGGCAAGGTCGCGCTCGCACCGCAAGGTGGCGGGCCGCAGGCGCGATGGCTGCCGCTGCCGCCGCCACCGCAGCCGTGGTTCTCGTGGTGCCGCTGCTCACCGGCGTGCAACCGACGCCGCAGCCCGCAGACCCCCCCGTTCCCCCGGGCAAGCAGGCCGTGAGCTGGCACGGCGTCGAGGTGCTGGTGCCGGTGGACTGGAAGATCGGCGACCAGCGCTGCGGCACCGCACAGAGCGACACGGTCCTGCGGCCGGGCATCGTGAACAGCTGCCTGCCACCGGCGGTTCCGGGCCTGACGGTCGTCGAGTTCCACGCACTGAGCCCTGACCAGCGGACGCGTGCCGCGCAGGTCGCTGCGGTGGCAACCGACCCGGTCGAGGTGTCCGGGGTCCGCGCGCTGCGCGGGAGCCGGCCGCTGGACGACGAGCCGGGGGTGCAGCGGGTGCTGGTCCTCCCGAGCGAGGACGTCGTCGTGTCCGTACGGTCTCCGGAGCCGGCGCGGGCCGACGCGCTGCTGGACGACGTCCGCGTCGTGGCGGTCGATGCCGCCGGCTGCCGCTCGCGCATCCCGCACGCGCAGCCCACCCAGCCGGCCGCGCGGGAGGGCGCCGGGAGCTCACTGGTTCCGGGCACACCGATGACGGCCAGCCTGTGCCGTTACGGCGGCCTGCGCCTGGAGGCGTCCCGGAGACTGGACCGGGAGCAGGTGCGCGACCTCCAGCGCCGGCTCGACGCCCTTCCGACCGGAAGGTCCGGCCGGATACCTCCGGAGGAGATCTCCGACGACTACTGCGCCCGGATCGACGACGACGTCGATCTGCTCGACGTCGACTACGACGAGGGGCCTGCGGTTCAGGTCTACATCAAGGCGCAGGGTTGCACCGACCGGTCGCCGACCAACGGAAGCACCACGCGCCGCCTGACGGTGTCACTGCCCTCGACGCTCTCCCGGCTGCTCCACGGGTGGCCGATCGACGACGACCTGGACCGCACCCAGCAGCGGCCGCAGCCCGCGCCGGAGCTCGGCTACGTGCAGCTGCCGGACAACCCTGCCGTGCCCGCGCAGCGCGCGGACCTGCTGGCCGGCACCGACGGCAGTGACGACCCGCAGCTGCTCGGCGCCACTGCCGCCGACGGCCGGCGGTGCCTGCTGCTGTCTGCTCGCAGCGGCGACCTCCGGACGGTGGAGTGCCGACAGCAGACGGCCGACGACGCCCCGGTGGGCGGCTTCGACACCGACAGCGGTGACCGCCGCGTGCTGCTCGCGGCCGTCGGCGAGCGGGTCCGCTCGGTGCGGGTCCTCGCCGGCGGTGAGCAGGTGGCGGTCTGGGCGACGTGGGGCGGCGGCAGTCGCTACGACCAGCGCCGCTACGTCCTGGGCCTCCTGCCGGCCGGCGTCGAGAACGCCGAGCTGGTGGGGCTCGACGCCGCCGGGTTCGAGGTGGGGCGTGCCGTGCCTGATCGCCTGTCCGCATGAGAGCGCTCCGGCACGTCGTGCAGCGGGTTCAGCCGTCGAGCAGCGTCTCCACCGGCTCCGATGCCACGACCACCAGCCGCTGCGTCGCGCGGGTGATCGCGACGTAGAGGCTGCGCAGCCCGGCGACGGGGTGCCGGCTCTCCTCGACGATGCCGTGCGGGTCCACGACGACGCAGCCGTCGTACTCGAGTCCCTTGACCTGCCAGGGATCCACGACGGTCAGCCGCGGGTCGGCCGGCAGCACGTCGCGCACCGCGTCCACCAGCCGGTGCGGCGCGACGACGCCGACGGTGCCGCCGACCTGCGTGAGCAGCGTCCGGACCGCCTCCGGCAGCGACGACAGCACGTCGCCGACCAGGTGCAGCGGCTGGACGCCGGTGCTGCGCACGGCCACCGGTGCCTGCAGGCTCGGGTCGATCCGGGCCAGCAGCCGCGCGGCCAGAGCCGCCACCTCGGTGCTGGTGCGGTAGTTGGTGGTCAGCTCCACCGAGCGCAGCCGGCTCCTGCCCAGCACCGCCGACAGCGCGTGGCGGATCTCCTGCACGTCGGGCCAGGCGGACTGCACCCAGTCGCCGACGACCGTCCAGGTGGCGCCGCGGGCGCGTCGGCCGAGCATCCGCCACTGCATCGGCGTGACGTCCTGCGCCTCGTCGACGACGACGTGGGCGTAGGTCCGGTAGTCGCGTTCCTCGGCCAGGTTGCGCCGGGCGCGGGCGGTACGGTCGGCGTGTGTGGTGACCCCGCTCTCGCGGGCGCGCGCGTCGAGTTCCGCCATCTCGTCGTAGCCGTCGTCCTCCTCCTCGACCTCGGCCGGGGCGACGCCGAGCAGCTCGGCCAGCTCGTCGTAGAGCGCGACGTCCGCGGCGGTCAGCGGCGCGTCGGCGGACCATGCGGCGCTCAACGCGGCGACCTCGTCGTCGTCCAGCAGTCCGCGGGCGAGGTCACGCAGCGGCAGCTCGCCCGCGCGGAGCCGGGTGAGGACCGGCCACGGCAGGAGCACCGGCCAGGCGGTGTCCAGCGCCCGGCGGAACACCGGGTCGTGCATGATCCAGCCGGCGAAGTCCTCCCGGTCGTCGGACTCCATCCGGGTGCCCTGCGGGCGGCGCTCCCAGGCCCGCCAGGCCAGCTCGACGACGGCGGCGGAGAAGGCCTGCCGCCCGCTGTTGTGGCTGCGGCTGGACCGGTGCACGTGCGCCCGGCGGCGGGCGATCTCGGCGCCTCGGACGGTCACGGTGACGCCCCACCGCGCGATCTCGAGGTCCTGCAGGTGGCGGGCTCCGCCGAGGTGGCGCACCACCTTGCGGAGCAGCTCGGCCATCCGTGCCGAGCCCTTGACCGCCACCGCGGCCGGCTCGTCGTGCCCGGCGACGACGGTTCCGCGGGGCAGCTCCGGCAGGTCGGCGAGGGAGGCCAGCCGGACGCCGGTCTCCCCCAGAGCCGGCAGCACCGCACCGATGTAGTCCACGAAGACCGGGCTCGGCCCCACGACCAGCACGCCCCGGCGGGCGTACCACTCGCGCCGGGCGTACATCAGGTAGGCAACGCGGTGCAGCGCGACCGCCGTCTTACCCGTGCCGGGACCGCCGGTGACGACCAGCGCACCGTCGTCCGGGGCGCGCACCGCCTCGTCCTGCTCACGCTGGATGGTGGCGACGATGTCGCGCATCTGCCCGGTGCGCTCCCGGCTGACGGCCGCCAGAAAGGCGCCGTCGCCGATGACGACGGTGCCCTCGAGGACGTTCTCGGCAGAGGCGTCCAACAGCTCGTCGTCGACCCCGACGACCTGCTGACGCCGGGTGCTGATCGTCCGGCGGCGCACCACGCCCTGCGGGTCGGCCGCCGTGGCCCGGTAGAACGCAGCCGCCGCCGGGGCCCGCCAGTCGACGACGATCGGCTCCTGGCGGTCGGTACGCAGGCCCGTCCGGCCGATGTGGTGCACCGTGCCGTCGTCGCGGTCCAGCCGGCCGAAGACCAGCCCCTCGCCGGCGGAGTCGAGATCGGCCCGCCGGTTGGCGGCGGCCTGCGCGGTGACGTCCCGCTCGTACACCGCCTGCGGACTGCCACCGGCCGGACGCAGGCTCTCGGTCTCCCGCTGCAGGGCCTCGCCGCGCAGCACGTCGAGGCGCGCGAGGGCGCGGTCGAGCACCTCCTGCTCGCGGGCGATCTCGCTGTGCAGAGCGCCCCCGGCGACACCCACGGCCGGCACGGTGTCAGCGGTCACCGCGACAGTCTGCCGGTCCGCCTGCACCAGACCAGGCGCGGGTCCAGGTCGTGCCCGACCCGTTACCGTCCAGCCATGACCTCCTCACGCTCCGTCCTCGTCACCGGTGGCAGCCGCGGCATCGGCCTGGCCACCGCCCGCACCCTCGCCGCGGCCGGCCACAAGGTGGCCGTCACCTACCGCGGGCAGGCGCCTGAGGGGCTGCTCGGCGTGCGCTGCGATGTGACCTCCGGCGCGGACGTCGAGCGGGCGTTCGGCGAGGTCGAGGAGCAGCAGGGCCCGGTCGAGGTGCTGGTCAGCAACGCCGGGATCACCGACGACCAGCTGCTGCTGCGCATGACGGAGGAGTCCTTCAGCCGGGTCCTGGACACCAACCTGACCGCGGCCTACCGCGTCACCAAGCGGGCCAGCCGCGCGATGCTCAAGGCCCGCTGGGGGCGGCTGATCTACATCTCCTCCGTCGTCGGGCTGTCCGGGGCGCCCGGACAGTCCAACTACGCCGCCAGCAAGGCGGGTCTGGTGGGCTTCTCGCGCAGCATTGCCCGGGAGCTCGGCAGCCGCGGCATCACCTCCAACGTCGTGGCGCCCGGTTACGTCGACACCGACATGACGGCCGAGCTCACCGACGCCCGCCGGGAGGAGGTGCTGAGGTCCGTTCCGCTCGGCCGCACCGCCTCCACGGAGGAGATCGCCGGCGTCGTCGCCTTCCTGGCCGGCGACGCCTCGTCGTACGTCACGGGTGCCGTGCTGCCGGTGGACGGGGGCCTCGGCATGGGGCACTGATCGCCCTGCCCCTAGAATCTCGGGCGTGACCACACCGAATACCTCTGCAGTGCGCGCCTGGGCGCGGGACAACGGCTTCGAGATCGCCGAGCGCGGGCGGCTGCCAGCCGAGGTGACGTCGGCGTACGCCGCGGCACACCGCACCGGCGGGGCGGGCGCGAGGACGGGCGGGCGCAAGGCTGCGACGCCCCGGTCGGCGCCGAAGACTCCGGCGAGCAAGCCCAGCGCCGAGATCCCGAGCAAGTCCAGCGCCGAGATCCCGAGCACGCCCGGCGCCGACATTCCGCGGAAGTCCGGCGCGGAGATCCCGAGGAAGCCCGGCGCCCCGGCCCCGAGGAAGCCGGGCGCTCCGGTGCCGGCCGCGCAGGTGCCGGCCGCGCAGGTGCCGGCCACGTCGGGTCGACCCGCGTCGGCCCGAATGGTCACTCCTGCCGAGGCAGGAGGCGAGCCGGCCGGGGCCACCACCGCGGCCATCCCGACGCCGGTGAGCCCGAGTCCGGCGCCGACGCCCGCGCCGTCAGCGGCCCACGACGACCGCCGGCTGGACGCACTCAGCGAGCAGCTGGACGCCCTCACCGCCCGCGTCACCGCCCTGGAGGCGGCCGCCGGCGAGAGCAAGGGCATGGGCTCGCTCTTCCGTCGTTCGCGCTAGTCACCAGCGGCGTCCCGTACCCCCGGCGCCACGGGCCCCGGGCCGCGGGATGCTTGCCGGGTGCGCCTCCTGCTGCCCGAACCGCGACCGCTCGCCGTCGAGGACCTGCTCGAGCTGTACGCGCCCGGCGACGCCCCGTCGCTGCGGGCCGGCTTCGTCCTCACGGTCGACGGCGGCGTCGCCCACCGGGGCACCAGCCGCGCTCTGCAGAGCCCCGCCGACGAGGCCGCCTTCCACACGCTGCGCGCCGTCGCCGACGCGGTGCTCGTCGGGGCCGGTACGGCGCGCAGCGAGGACTACGGCCCGATCCGCCCGCGACCGGCCGGGCGCGGGTGGCGCGCGCGGAACGGCCGGCCGCCGCAGCCCCCGCTGGTGCTGGTCAGCCGCTCACTCGACCTCGATCCGACGGCCCGGTGCTTCGACCCCTCGACGGTCGTCGTCACCTGCGCGGCTGCGCGAGGACGTGACCGCTTCCCCGACGTCGTCGTCGCGGGCGAGGACGAGGTGGACCTGCCGGACGCGCTCGACCAGCTGCGCGCCCGCGGCCTGACCCGGCTGCTGTGCGAGGGGGGCCCGCAGCTGCTCACAGCCCTGCTCCGGGCCGGTCTGGTCGACGAGTTCTGCCTGACCCACACGCCGCTGCTGCTCGGAGCCGGCGCCCCGACCCTACTGACGGCGCCGCAGCTGACGAACCTCGAGCTCACCCATCTGGTGGACGGCGGAGGCGGCGTGCTGCTCGGCCGCTATGCGGTGCTCGGCTGAGCTACTCCACCCCGCAGCCGCCGGCCACGACCAGCACCAGCGCCTGCGTCACCCGGACCAGCTCGTCCACCGGCACGGACTCGTCCGGCCCGTGCGCCTGCCGGATGTCCCCTGGGCCGTAGAGCACCGTCGGGATCCCGCCGAGGCCTGACAGCAGCCGCTGGTCGGAGCCGTAGGGCACGCCGTGCACGACCGGCCGCTCCCCCTGCAGGTGGGCGTGCGCGTCCGAGACCAGCCGCTCGACCGCCGACCCGGGCGGGGCCGACGAACTCGCGAACTGCCCGCCGAACCACTCGACCCCGACCGGGTGCGCCGACAGCCACGGGTCCTCGGCACATACCTGCGCGACCGCGGTCTCCAGCGCGACCCGCGCCTGCTCGACCGGCTCGTCGAGGGCCACCCCCAGCCGTCCCTCGGCGACCAGGACGTCCGGCACGCTGCTCGGCCAGTCGCCGGCCCGGACGGTGCCGACCGACAGTGGGTAGGGCAGCAGGTAGCCGGCCATCAGCGGGTGGGCCTCCCGGTTACGGGCGGCCTCGAGGCGGCGCAGCGCGGAATGGACCAGCAGGTACTTCTCGACCGCGTCGACGCCCTCCAGCCGCATGCTCGCGTGCACCGACCGGCCGGGCACGGTCAGCCGGAAGGTCAGCGCGCCGGCGCTCGCGGTCACCAGCCCGCCGGCCGTCGGCTCGCAGATGACGGCGAGGTCGCCCCGGTGACCGCGGCGCAGCGTGGCGAAGGTACCCAGCCCGCCGTCCTCCTCCCCGACGACGCTCTGCAGCTGGACCCTGCCACGCAACCGGACACCCGCCTGCCGCAGCGCCTGGACGGCCAGGACCTGACAGGCCAGGCCGCCCTTCATGTCGCATGCTCCGCGACCGAAGACGCGGCCACCGCGGACCGTCCCTTCCCAGGGCCCGACCGTCCACAGGTCCGCCGCACCGGCGGGAACGACGTCGAGGTGGCCGTTCAGCACGACCACCGGCCCATCGCCGGTCCCACCCCACGAACCGACCAGCCCCCAGGCCTGCGTACGCGGCGCCTCCAGGCCCGGGAAGTCCGGATCCGCGAGCGTCGCGGCCAGATCGATCGACCACAGGTCGGTGTCCATCCCCGCCGCGCGCAGCCGGCGTTCGAGCGCGTGCTGACCCTCGCTCTCGGCGGCGCTGCCGGTCACCGTCGGCAGCGCGACGAGCTCCTGGACGAGCTGCACGAGCGCACCGGCGTCGACGGCGGCCAAGGCGTCCGCCACGCCGCGGGGGAGGTCGGCGCGCGGAGAGACGGACAGGGGCGGCGGGAAAGTCGCGGTCACTGCCCAAGCCTGCAGCCGATTCGCCCGGAGCGGCGGCCGAACGGCCGAAACCGACCCGGACGGGCGGCGCACCGGCCCCACCGGACCCTCGCGGTGCGCCGTCCGCCCGGCGCGGGGCCGCTCGCCATAGAGTCAGCCGCGATGACCGAGCCGATGTCCCGCCCCCGCCCCCGCCGCCGCCCGGCCCCCCGCCGCCCGGCACCCGCAGCTGCCCCGGCCGCTGTCCCCGGCGGTGTCTTCCGTCCCCATGTCCGCGGCTTCGGCTTCGTCGACCTCGACACGCCCGTGACCACACCCGAGGGACAGACCGTCACCTCCTGCTTCGTCCCGCCACCCATGACGAAGGGACTGCTCGCCGACGACCGCGTCGACGTCGCCTACGTCGTGGAAGAGGACGGCCGGGCCACCGCGACGTCGGCGACGCTGCGCGAGCGGGTCCGCACAGAGGTCTACGGCGTGGTCGAGGAGGGCCTGGTCCTGCGCCTGGACCCGCACCTGGGCTCCGGCCGCTGGACACTCGTGGGCCGGGTGGAGGACCTGCCGGTCGGTGTGGCGGTGCTCGCGGACATCACCGGCTCCTCGACGGCCGACCCCTCCGACGAGTGGGAGGACCCGACGTCGGCCGACGCCCTGCTCGAGCGCATCCGGATCCGGCACCGGCTGCCGCTGAAACACCCGGCCGACGCGCTGGCCGAGGTCGCTGCGGTCGCGGACGCGAGGCCACGCCGCGGCGGGCCGAGCCGGCGCGATCTACGCGACCTGACGACGTTCACCATCGACAGCCCGAGTTCGCGCGACCTGGACGACGCCCTGTCGGTCTATGCGGCCGATGCCGACGGCGGCATCCGGGTCTGCGTGCACATCGCCGACGTCGCCGCCCACGTACGCCCCGGCACTGCCCTGGACCGCGAGGCCCGCCGCGCCGCCACCAGCGTCTACCTGCCCGGCTGGACCCGCCCGATGCTGCCGCCCGGCCTGAGCGAGGACGCGCTCAGCCTGATCCCGGACGCCGACCGGGACGCGCTCACCGTGGAGATGCGGGTCGCCACCGACGGCACCGTCACCGCCGCCGACGTCTACGCCTCGCGGATCCGGTCCGACACCCGCCTGTCCTACGAACAGGCCGCGGCCGCGCTCGCGGGGCAGCGGCCCGAGGGCGTCGCCGACGAGGTGCTCGACGCGCTGCGGTGGCTGCGGACCGCCGGCGCCCGACTGGGCGTGCAGCGGCTGCGACGCGGTGGCGTCGAGGCCCGCCGGGTGGAGCCCGACCTCACGGTCGAGGTGGTCGAGGGCGAGGCCGCCACGGTCGCGGCGAAGCCGTCCAATCCGGCCAACCTGCTCATCGAGCGGCTGATGGTCGCCGCCAACGAGTCCGTGGCCGGCTGGCTGGTCGACCGCGGCCTGCCCGGCATCTTCCGCGTGCATCCCGCACCCGGTGCGGAGGCCGCGCCCGCGCTCGAGGCCTTCTGCGCCGCCTCGGGGTACCACCCCGGCTTCGGCAGCACGCTGACACCGCTGGACCTGGCGGCGCTGTCCGCCCAGCTCGACGTGGCCGCGGACGACACTGCGAGCGCAGTCTGGGACGTGCTGCTCGGCTTCCTCGGCCGTGCGTCCTACACGCCCGTCGCTGGAGCGCACTTCGGTCTGGCGTCGGTCGGCTACTCGCATTTCACCAGCCCGATCCGGCGCTACGCCGACCTGGCCGTGCACCGGGTGCTGCACGCGTTCCTGGCCGGCGAGCGGGAACCGGCGGGCTTCCCGTCCTCGGCCGAGATGTCCGAGCTCTGCGCGCACATCAACACTGCCGCGCGCACCGCCTCGCAGGCCGAGAACCAGATGCGCAAGTCGCTCTGGCTGGCCGAGCTGGCCGCCGCGGACCCGGCGACGACCTACCGCGCACGCGTCACGGGGGTCGGCGCCAAAGGCGTGTTCGTCACGCTGGACCGTTCGCGGGTGAGTGGCATGGTCAACACCCGGGAGCTGCCCGGCCGCGGCTGGGCGCCGACGGCGGACGGACTGGCACTGGCCGATGCCGGCGGCCACCGGCTCGGCTACGGCGACGTCGTGACGGTGCGGATCACGTCGGCGGACTGGGAGTCCGGGCAGCTCGAGCTGACGTTGGAGGGAACCCCGGCGCGCGAGCAGCGGCCCCGACGGCCCGGGGTCAGGACGCCAGCGCGGGCGCGCACGAAGAAGGCGTGAGGGCGTCTGCCGGCGGGAGCGCCGGGGCGCGTTCGGTGACCTTGGCAGCCAGCCAGACCGACAGTGCGCCGATGCCCAGGCCGGCGATGTCGTCGACGAGGTAGTGCCAGCCGAAGTAGACGGTGGACAGCGTCGTGAGCACGAGGAACACCCACATGGCCCAGCGGATCACGCGGTGCATCCCGAGGCGGTGGGCCACCAACACCCCGGTGAACACGATCGACACGTGCAGCGACGCGAAGCCCGCGACCCCCTGGATCGCGGTGGCGCCGATCGGGTCGGTGAGCACCTCCAGGCGGGCCTCCAGCAGGCTGCTCTGCAGGGCGCTGACCCCCGTCTCCGGCAGGTCGGCGAACAGCGCCGGCCGCACGAAGACCGGGCCGAGGGAGGGCAGGAGGTAGTAGCTGGCCGCCCCCAGGAGCCAGTTCAGGCACAGTGCGGTGACCCACAGCGCCCCCACCCGGATGTTGCGGGCCCACACCAGCGCGGCTCCGAGTGAGACCGGTACGAAGGCCAGGAACAGCAGGTACACCACGGACAGGACGTAGGCGGCCCAACCGGTCCCCAGCAGCGTGTGCAGGACGGTCGACGGGTCGGCGCCGAAGAGCATCGCCCGGTCGAGGTCGAGCAGGGCCGCGTCGTGCAGCCGGTCGCGGGCGAACGGCAGCGCGCCCTTGAGGTTGCGGTAGGAGACGTACGTGGCGTAGAAGCTGCCCAGTCCGATGGCGACGAGCAGGCTGCGGCGGCGGTCCCAGCGCTCCCTGACGACGTCGTTCAGCGCCCTGCGCACGCCGAACAGCCCGCCGGCGCGGAGCAGGGCGCGGGGCAGCACGTCGGCGACGAAGAACGCGAAGACGATCAGCGGCAGCCGCACCCAGGCCGGGCCGGCGATTCCGTCCGGGTCACGGATCGGCAGGTCCAGCACCGACGCGACCGTGATCGCCAGCAACGACGAGCCGACCGCCAACGCCACGGCCAGGCCGTAGACGCGGCTTCTGGGCGCGAGGGACGGCACCGGTGAACGGTACCCGGCCCGGCGTGAGGAGGCAGAGTGCACGTCTGCTGAACGCCGGGTGAGCCGCTTCTCGTTCCCCCTGCCGCTTCCCTGCCGCTAGCCCGAAGTTACGTGATCTTGGTCGGGTTGTAGCTCGCTGACCTGGGGTTTT
>JBBDWV010000049.1:11441-85121 GCA_040902655.1 Mycobacteriales bacterium | reverse complement strand
GGGGAAAGGGGAAACAGGCCGCCACGGCGGTACTGCGCCCCGGACTACCAATGTCCCGCGTCCTCACCGCCGTTGCCTGGCCGTACGCCAACGGCCCCCGCCACATCGGCCATGTCGCCGGCTTCGGGGTGCCGAGCGACGTCTTCAGCCGCTACTCCCGGATGGCCGGCCGCGACGTCCTCATGGTGAGTGGGACCGACGAGCACGGCACGCCGATCCAGGTCCAGGCCGACCGCGAGGGGGTGACGGCGCGCGAGCTCGCCGACCGCTACAACCGCGTGATCGCCGAGGACCTGCAGGGGCTCGGCCTGTCGTACGACCTGTTCACCCGCACCACCACGCGCAACCACTACTCGGTGGTGCAGACGCTGTTCACCTCCCTGTACGAGAACGGCTACGTGGTCGAGCGGTCCCAGCTGTCGGCGATCGACCCGTCCACCGGCCGCGGACTGCCGGACCGCTACGTCGAGGGCACCTGCCCGCTCTGCGGCTACGACGGCGCGCGCGGCGACCAGTGCGACAACTGCGGCCACCAGCTCGACTCCACGGACCTCGTCAACCCGCGCAGCAGGATCGACGGCAAGCCGCCGATCTTCGTCGAGAGCGCGCAGTTCTTCCTGGAGCTGCCGGCCTTCGCGGAGGCGCTCGGCGGGTGGCTGCAGGCCCGTACCGGCTGGCGGCCGAACGTCTTGAAGTTCAGCGCCAATCTGATCGCCGACCTCAAGCCGCGGGCGATCAGCCGCGACCTGGACTGGGGCGTGCCGATCCCGCTGCCGGGCTGGGCGGAGAATGCGAACAAGCGCCTCTACGTCTGGTTCGACGCGGTCATCGGCTACCTGTCGGCGAGCGTGGAGTGGGCCCGGCGTACCGGCGATCCCGATGCCTGGCGGCCGTTCTGGGACGGCAGCGCCGATGCCCGCTACTTCATGGGCAAGGACAACGTCGTCTTCCACTCCGTCATCTGGCCGGCGATCCTGCTCGGCGCGTCCGGAAAGCCGGCGGGGACGCCGGGACCGCTCGGCGAGCTGGCGCTGCCGACAGAGGTGGTGAGCAGCGAGTTCCTCACCATGGAGGGCCGCAAGTTCAGTTCTTCCCGGAGCGTCGTCATCTACGTGCGGGACGTGCTCGAGCGGTACGGCGCCGACCCGCTGCGCTACTACCTGTCGGTCGCGGGCCCGGAGTCCAGCGACACCGACTTCACCTGGGAGCAGTTCGTCACCCGCAACAACACCGAGCTGGTCGCGGGCTGGGGCAACCTGGTCAACCGGTCGCTGTCGCTGGTGCACAAGAACCTCGGCGCGATCCCGCCGGCGGGCGAGCTGCTGGGCGAGGACCAGCGGGTCCTGGCGGCGTCGCGGGAGGCGTTCGGAGCGGTCGGTGCGTTGCTGGACCGATCCCAGCAGAAGGCCGCGATCACCGAGGCCATGCGCGTGGTGGGTGAGGCGAACAAGTACCTGTCCGACCAGGCTCCGTGGAAGCTCAAGGACGACCCGGCGAGGCGGGACACGGTGCTGCACGTCGCGCTGCAGCTCGTCGACGACGCCAAGGCACTGCTCACTCCTTTCCTGCCGGAGAGCGCGAACGAGGTGCACCGGCTGCTCGGGCGCGACGGGACCTGGACCGGGATGCCGCAGCTGGTGGAGGTCGACGATCTCGACGGCGGCCCCGGCTACCCGGTGCTGAGGGGGGACTACGCCACCGCGGCGGTCTGGGCGTCCCGCCCGATCCAGGTGGGTCAGCCGATCGGCCCGCCGACGCCGATCTTCGCCAAGCTGGACCCGTCGGTGGTGGACGAGGAGCTGGCCCGCCTCGCCGCGGCGGCCGAGGTTCAGGCTCCGTGACGCCAGCGTCCTGCTCCACCCCGCGTACGGCTGTCCCCTCAGCAGGACGCAGGGCCTCAGCAGGACGCAGTGCCTCAGCAGGACGCAGGGCGTGAGTCGGGGCCACGGGCGCGCGGGTGAGCCGCCGCCGCTGCCGGAGCCGCTGGCCGTCCCGGTGCTGGACAGCCACGCCCACCTCGACCTGATGGACACCGACGTCGACGAGGCGCTGGCCGCCGCGCGCAGCGTCGGCATCGACACCGTCGTGCAGGTCGGCGTCGACCTGCAGTCCAGCCGCTGGTCGGCGCAGATCGCGAGCCGGTACGCCGACGTGCACGCGGCCGTGGCCATCCACCCGAACGAAGCCGGCCGCGGCGCCGCCACCGACGAGGCGCTGCGTGAGGTCGAGCAGCTCGCGGCGCTCCCGCAGGTGGTGGCCGTCGGTGAGACCGGGCTGGACCACTTCCGCACCGAGAGCGAGCAGGGACACCGGCTGCAGGAGGAGTCCTTCCGCGCGCACATCGCCATCGCCAAGCGCACCGGCACGGCGCTGGTGATCCACGACCGGGACGCCCACGACGACGTGGTCCGGGTGTTGCTGGCGGAGGGCGCACCGGACCGGGTGGTCTTCCACTGCTTCTCCGGCGGTGCCGCGCTGGCCCGCACCTGCGCGACCCACGGCTGGTGGATGAGCTTCGCCGGGCCGGTCACCTTCAAGGCCAACGACGGCCTGCGCGAGGCGGTCCGGGTGGCGCCGGCCGAGCTGCTGCTGGTGGAGACCGACGCGCCGTTCCTGACGCCGATGCCGTTCCGGGGACGGCCCAACTCCCCCTCCCTCGTGCCGCTGACGGTGCGCTCGATGGCGCAGACCAGGGGCGCGGACCTCGACCGGCTGTGCGCCACGATCGCCGACAACGGGCGGCGCGCCTTCGCACTGTGAGCCCGAGGTGACCGGTTTCACAACTTCGTCACAAGAACCGGGCTGACCTGCGTCTTTCCCCCCACTCGGGCAGCGAAAAGGGGTTGTAGAAGCTCCCGAACCCCCACTACAGGTTTGGCCGTCACGAGAACGCGACCTAGCGTCGTCGGCACAGAAGCCGGGATCGTGGAGGTCTGTCCGGTTGCACCGCTTCGGCCCGCCCCCCCCCGGGGGGGGGCCGAACAGCGCGTGCAGCCCCGCGTGCCCGGACCGCAAGCTGCTGGGAGCCCCGTGCCTGCTCATCCCCTGACCCTGTCCCGCTCCGCGCTGGCCGCCGCCGTGCGCCGTCCTCTCGTACCGCTCGTCCTCGGCCTGGTCCTGGCCGCCCTGCTCGCGACCGGATTCGCCTGGTCCGCCACCAGTCCGACCGTCCTGCTGTCCGTCGACGGCACCGAGCAGGAGGTCGACTTCCGCGGCGGCACCGTGGAGGACGTGCTGGCCGCCGCCGGCCTCGAGGCCGGGGAGCGTGACGTGCTCGTGCCGGCTGCCGGCACCCCGGTCGAGGACGGTGACCGGGTCGCCCTGCGCCGGGCCCGTGAGCTGACCCTCGTGGTGGACGGCAAGGAGCGCACGGTCTGGGTGACCGCCAGCTCGGTCGAGGAGGCGTTGGACCAGATCGGGCTGCGGAACGGCTCGCTGGCCCTGTCGGCCTCCCGGTCGCGCGAGCTGCCGCTCGACGGCTTCCGCCTGGCGGTGACCACGCCCAAGGACATCTCGATCCTCGCGGACAACGCCGTGCAGCCGCTCACCACCACCGCGGCCACCGTGCGCGACGCGCTCATGGAGGCGGGCATCTCGCTCGATGGCGACGACCGGATCTCCGACACCCGCAGCACGCCGGTGGCCCACCACATGGTCATCCGGGTCACCCGCGTCAGCACCGCGCGCACCACCGAGACGGTGCCGGTCGCGTTCAAGACCGAGCGCCGGGAGGACGGCGACCTGGTGAAGGGAGAGACCAGGACGCTGCGGGCCGGCAAGCCGGGCATGGTGCGTCGCACGGTCGAGACCGTCCATGCCGACGGCAAGCTGGAGAAGCGCAGCGTGGTCGCCAGCACGACGGTCTCCGCACCCGTGACGCGGGTGCTCGCCGTCGGCACGAAGGCCCGTCCGGCGCAGACCACCGGTAGCGCCCGCCGTGGCACGGGCAGCGCCGACGGCCTGAACTGGCCGGCGCTGGCCGACTGCGAGTCCGGCGGCAACCCCCGCGCGGTGAACCCGACCGGCAAGTACCGCGGCCTCTACCAGTTCTCGATGGAGACCTGGCGGGGCGTCGGCGGCTCGGGCGACCCGATCGACAACTCCGCCGGCGAGCAGACCTATCGCGCCAAGCTGCTCTACCAGCGTTCGGGCGCCGGCCAGTGGCCGCACTGCGGGAAGTACCTGTTCAGCTAGACATACCTGGTGGCTCTCCTCACCGCCGCCGACGTACGGGCGCTGGCCGACCGGCTCGACCTGCGCCCGACCAAGACCCTCGGGCAGAACTTCGTCATCGACCCCAACACCGTGCGGCGCCTGGTGCGCGTCGCCGGTGTCGGGGTCGACGACGTGGTGGTCGAGGTCGGCCCGGGGCTCGGCTCGCTGACGCTCGGGCTGCTCGAGGTCGCCGACCGCGTCGTGGCCGTCGAGATCGACCCGGTCCTCGCGAGGGAGCTCGCCGACACGGTCATCGCCCGGCTGCCGGAGCGGGCCGACCGGCTCGAGGTCGTCCTGCAGGACGCCCTGACGCTGGAGGCGGTGCCCGGCCCGGCGCCGACCGCGTTCGTGGCGAACCTGCCCTACAACGTCGCCGTCCCGGTCCTGCTGCGGCTGCTGGAGCACCTGCCGTCGCTGCGCAGCGGGCTGGTGATGGTGCAGGCCGAGGTCGCCGACCGGCTGGTCGCACCGCCGGGCAGCCGGACGTACGGCATCCCGTCGGTGAAGGCGGCCTGGTACGCCGAGGTGCGCCGGGCGGGCGCCGTCGGCCGGAGCGTCTTCTGGCCGGCGCCGCACGTCGACTCCGGGCTGGTCGCGTTCCGCCGCCGGGAGCCGCCGGCGGGCGACCGGCGAGCGACCTTCGCCGTCGTCGACGCGGCGTTCGCGCAGCGCCGCAAGACGCTGCGCGCCGCACTGGCCGGCTGGGCCGGTTCGGCCGCTGCCGCCGAGGCGCGGCTGCGGGCGGCCGGCATCGATCCCGGCGCCCGCGGCGAGGTGCTCGGTGTCGCCGACTTCGCCCGCCTGGCCGGCACCCCCGTAAGCTGAGACCTTCCGTCCTGAGATCTGGAGCCTGTGCTGTCTTCCCGCCGTACGCACGACCGCGTCACGGTGCGCGCGCCGGGCAAGATCAACCTGCACCTGTCGGTCGGCCGGCGCCGGCCGGACGGCTTCCACGACCTCACCACCGTCTTCCACGCCGTCGGGCTGTACGACGACGTCGAGCTGGTCCGGGCCGACCGCCTCACCGTGACCGTCACGGGGGAGGGGGCCGGGCTCGTGCCGCTCGACGGGAGCAACCTGGCCGTCCGCGCCATCCACCTGATCGCCGGTCACACCGGCCACGAGCCGACCCTGGAGGTGCGCATCCACAAGGGCATCCCCGTCGCCGGTGGCTGCGCAGGTGGCTCGGCCGACGCCGCAGCCGCCCTCGTGGGCTGCGACGCGCTGTGGGGGACGGCGCTGCCCAAGGACGAGCTGGCCGTGCTCGGTGCCCAGCTCGGCAGCGACGTGCCCTTCTCGCTGCACGGCGGCACCGCGCTCGGCACCGGCCGCGGTGAGCGGCTGACCGCCGTGCTCGGCCAGGGCAGCTACTCCTGGGTGCTCGCGCTGTCCGAGGGCGGCCTGTCCACCCCCGCCGTGTACGGCCAGCTCGACCGCCAGCGCGAGACCGGGCCGGTCGGGATCGTCCGGGACCCGGCCCACGTGCTGGCGGCGCTGCGCCAGGGAGACGCCGTGGCCCTCGGGCGGGCCCTCGACAACGATCTGCAGGCGGCGGCGCTGGTCCTGCAGCCGTCACTGCGGCAGTTGCTGGACACCGGCCGCGACCTCGGTGCGCTCGGCGTCGTCGTGTCCGGCTCCGGGCCAACGGTCGCGCTGCTCGCCCGCGACGACGGACACGCCGTCGCGCTGGCCTCGGCGCTCGACGGTCACGACGTCTGCGCGGCCGTGCGCCGGGCCGACGGGCCGGTCACCGGCGCGCGTGTGGTGGCGGCCGCCTGATGGCCGGTCCCGCGTCGCGCAACCTCGTCAACCTGGAGAACGTCACCGTCGCCCACGGCACCCGGCTGCTTCTGGATGCGGTGTCGCTCGGTGTCGCCGAGGGGGACCGGATCGGTGTCGTCGGCCGCAACGGCGGCGGGAAGACGACGTTGCTGAAGACGCTGTTCCGGGCCGAGGAGCCGCACTCCGGGCGGGTCACCCATACCAGCGGCCTGCAGGTCGGCGTGCTGACGCAGGACGTCCGGGTGGACACCGCGCTCACCGCCCACGCGGCGATCCTCGGCGCCACCGCGGAGCACACCTGGGCCGGCGACGCCCGGGTGCGCGAGGTGCTGGACGGCCTGGGGCTGCACGACATCGGCCTGGACAGCGTGATCGGCACGATGTCCGGCGGTGAGCGCCGCAGGGTGGCGCTGGCCGCGCTCCTGGTGCAGGAGTGGGACCTGCTCGTGCTCGACGAGCCGACCAACCACCTCGACGTCGAGGGTGTCGCCTGGCTGGCGAACCACCTGAAGGGTCGGTCCTCGAGCCAGGCCCACCTCGTCGTCACGCACGACCGCTGGTTCCTCGACGAGGTCAACACCACCACGTGGGAGGTGCACGACGGAGTCGTCGACTCCTACGACGGCGGCTACTCCGCGTACGTCCTGGCCCGCGCCGAGCGGGACCGGATGGCCTCGACCGCCGAGCAGAAGCGCCTGCAGCTGGTGAAGAAGGAGCTGGCCTGGCTGCGGCGTGGCCCGCCCGCCCGTACCAGCAAGCCGCAGTTCCGGATCGACGCGGCCAACGCTCTGATCGCCGACGAGCCGCCGGCCCGCGACGACATCGCGCTGCAGCGGTTCTCCGCCGCGCGCCTCGGCAAGACGGTGTACGAGCTGCACGGCGTCTCGCTGGCCTTCGGCAAGAAGGTGCTCCTCGAGGGTGTCGACTGGAACATCGGCCCGGGCGACCGGGTCGGCATCGTCGGGGTGAACGGCGCGGGCAAGTCCACGCTGCTCCGGCTGCTGGTCGGCCAGCAGCCGCCCGACAGCGGCCGGGTGGTCGTCGGCCAGACGGTCAAGCCGGCCTACCTGTCCCAGGAGGTGGCTGAGCTCGACCCGTCCCTGCGGGTGCTCGAGGCGGTCGAGCAGGTCGCCAAGGTCGTCGACCTCGGTGGGGGCAAGACGATCGGTGCCTCGTCGCTGGCGGACCGCTTCGGCTTCACGGGGAACGCCCAATGGACCCGCGTCGGCGACCTGTCCGGCGGGGAACGGCGGCGGCTGCAGATCCTGCGGCTGCTCATGGGCGAGCCCAACGTGATCCTGCTCGACGAGCCGACCAACGACCTCGACATCGACACCCTCAACGCGCTCGAGGACCTGCTCGACGGCTGGCCCGGGACGCTGATCGTGGTCAGCCACGACCGCTACTTCCTCGAGCGGGTCACCACCGTGACCGCCTCGCTGATGGGCGACGGCAGCGTGGCGGCGCTGCCGGGCGGCGTGGAGGAGTACCTCGTCAAGCGGGTGAAGTCGGCCCCGGCCACGGCGCCGAAGTCCAGGAGCGGCGGCGCCGGTGACCCGCGGGCGGCCAGGAAGGAGCTGTCCCGCGTCGAGCGCGAGATCGGTCGGCTCGACAAGCGCTCGGCGGAGCTCGAGGCGCAGCTGGCCGCCCAGGCAACCGACTTCCAGGCGGTCGCGGCGCTGGACGAGCAGCTGCGGGCGGTGCAGGCCGACAAGGCGGCACTCGAGGACAGCTGGCTGGAGCTGTACGAGGCCGCCGAAGGCTGAGGCCGTGCTACGCCGCCTTCCTACGAAGGTGCAGCCCGTCCGGTGCTCAGCACCGGCGTGGCCTCCAGCCCGGACAGGCCGTTCCAGGCGAGGTTCACCAGGTGGGCGGCCACCTCGTCGCGTCCCGGGGAGCGGTTGTCCAGCCACCACTGGCCGACCAGTGCGACCTGGCCGACCAGCGCCTGGGAGTAGAGGCCGGCCAGCGTGGTCTGGAAGCCGCGGGCGGCGAACTCCGCCGCCAGGATGTGCTCGACCCGCGCCGCGATGTCGCTGATGATCGTGGCGAAGCCGCCGCTGTCGGCCAGCGGTGCAGGGGACTCCCGCACCAGGATGCGAAACCCGTCGGGCTGGTCCTCCACGTAGCTGAGCAGCGCGAGGGTCGCCTGCTCCAGCAGCCGGCGTGGCGAGTCGGCCGTCAGTGCCGTGGTGAAGCTGGTCAGCAGGCGCTGCACCTCGCGGTCCACGACAACGGCGTACAGCCCCTCCTTGCCGCCGAAGTGCTGGTACACGACGGGTTTGGAGACCCCGGCGCGCAGCGCGACCTCCTCCACGCTGGTGCCGTCGAAGCCGCGCTCGGCGAACAGTGCACGGCCGACGTCGAGCAGCTGCTCGCGCCGCTGGGTGCCGGTCATGCGGATCCGGCGGACCGGCGCGGGGTTGCTCACCCCCGCAGTCTGACGCGCCCGGGCGCCGGTCAGCTGCTCGTGGTGGCGCGCCGCGCATCCAGGCGCTCCGGCTTCGGCCAGCGGACGTCGCAGGCCCACCCCAGCTTCTCCAGGCCGCGGATCAGCTCGGCGCTGGTGTCGACCTGCCAGCGGTCGACGCCGTGCCGTGCGGCGGTCGGATCGGCGTGGTGCAGGTTGTGCCAGGATTCGCCCATCGAGATGAGTGCGAGCGGCCAGACGTTGCGGGACTGGTCGCGGGTGGTGAACGGCCGCTCCCCGAAGGCGTGGCAGATCGAGTTGATGGACCAGGTCACGTGGTGCAGCACCGCGACGCGGACCAGGCTGGCCCAGAAGAAGGCGGTGGCGGCGCCGTACCAGAAGCCGTCACCCGCCGCGGCCGCCCACGCGCCGCCGAGCACGGCCGGCAGGCCGAGCGAGAGCAGGACCCAGACCGGGAAGAGCCGGTTGACCCGGTGGACGGCGCGGTCGGCGAGCAGGTCCGGGGCGAAGCGCTGCTGGTCGGTCTGCTCGACGTCGAACAGCCAGCCGACGTGGGCGTGCCACAGGCCCTTGCACAGGGCCCGGAAGCTGGTGCCGTAGCGCCAGGGGCTGTGCGGGTCGCCCTCACGGTCCGAGAAGGCGTGGTGCCGGCGGTGGTCGGCGACCCACCGGGTGACCGGGCCCTCGATCGCCATCGAGCCGGCGACGGCCAGTCCGATCCGCACCGGGCGCGGGGCCTTGAACGAGCCGTGCGTGAAGTAGCGGTGGAAGCCGACGGTGATGCCGTGGCCGGTGAGGGCGTAGAAGACGGTGCTCAGCACGACGTCGCGCCAGGACAGGCCGCTGCCCCACACGACGAAGCCGCTGGCGACGACCGCGAGCAGCGGCACGACGATGAAGGCGCCGAGCGCGACCTGCTCGAGGCGGGCCCACAGCCGGGTGCGGGGCAGGTCCTGCAGCGGCCGGGCCTCATCGGCGTCGTACTCGATCGTCGTGACGGGGGCGTCCACTGGCGCAAAGGCGGTCCGGGAAGCAGGCAACGGGGGTCCTCAGGGGCAGGAAGGCTGGCTACGCCACCGTAAGCTACGCCTCCGTAACCTGGCCAGTCGCGGGACAGGGCATCATGGGCGGGCTGCCGCCGCGCAGCCAGCATGATCCTTCCCGGGTCGTCTAGGGGCAGGACAAGGGACTTTGAATCCCTGAACGGAGGTTCGATTCCTCCCCCGGGAGCGCTCGCCCGTCGGGCCGGACGCCGTCGGCTGCGCCGGCTGCCGGCAGCTGCGTCGGTAGACTCCGGTCGCCGGGTTCTCCGGTGTCCACCCCAGCCCGCGAGGAGCCTTCGTGACCGACGCGCGCCTTGCCGCCGTCGTCGTCCTCGCCGCAGGCGAGGGCACCCGGATGAGAAGTGCGACGACGCCGAAGGTGCTGCACCCGCTCTGCGGCCGCACCATGCTCGGCCACGTCGTCGCCACCGCGCGGGCCCTGCAGCCCGAGCACCTCGTCGTGGTCGTCGGCCACGGCCGCGAGCAGGTGACGGCCCACCTGCGCCAGATCGACAGCAGCGCCCGACCTGTCGTGCAGGAGCAGCAGAACGGCACCGGCCATGCCGTCCGCGTCGCCCTCGCCGCTCTGCCCGAGCTCACCGGCACCGTGCTCGTCGTCCCGGGCGACGCGCCGCTGCTGACCCCGCAGACACTCGCCGCACTGGTCACCGAACACGACGTCGCGGGTGCGGCGACCACCCTGCTCACGGCACAGGTCGACGACCCGACCGGCTACGGCCGGGTCGTGCGCAGCGGAGGCTCGGTCACGGCCGTGGTGGAGCACAAGGACGCCGACGAGGCGATCCGGGCGATCGGCGAGGTCGCCACGAGTGTCTACGCCTTCGACGCCGCCGCCTTGAGCCGGAGCCTGCAGCAGCTGACGACCGGGAACGCCCAGGGTGAGGAGTACCTCACCGACGTCGTCGCCCTCCACCGGGCGGCCGGCCTTCCCGTTGCCGCGCACGTCGCGGCGGACCCCGGCGAGACGATGGGCGTCAACGACCGGGTCCAGCTGTCCGAGGCCCGCCGGCTGCTGCGCGACCGGGTCGTCGCGCGGCACCAGCGCGCGGGCGTCACGGTGATCGACCCGCTCACGACCTGGATCGACGTCGACGTCGAGATCGCGCCGGACGTCACCGTCCACCCCGGCACCCAGCTGCACGGTCGTACGACCATCGCCGCCGGTGCCCGGATCGGCCCCGACAGCACCCTCACCGACACGATGGTGGGTGAGGGCGCAAGCGTCGTCCGCGCCCAGTGCGAGGCAGCGGTCCTCGGGCCCGAGGCGACGGTCGGTCCGTACACCTACCTGCGGCCCGGCAGCACGCTCGGCCGGGGCGCCAAGGCCGGCGGATTCGTCGAGGTCAAGAACAGCCGGATCGGCGACGGCAGCAAGGTGCCGCATCTGTCCTACGTCGGTGACGCGACGATCGGCGACCGCAGCAACATCGGTGCGGCGACCGTCTTCGTGAACTACGACGGTCAGGCCAAGCACCCGACCGTCGTCGGCGACGACGTGCGGGTCGGCAGCGACACGATGCTGGTCGCACCCGTCACCATCGGCGACGGCGCCTACACCGCCGCCGGGTCCGTCATCACCGAGGACGTGCCCGAGGGGGCGCTGGGCGTCGGCCGGGCCAGGCAGCGCAACATCGACGGGTGGGTCGCGCGCCGGCGCGGCCGTACCGGCAGCGGCACCGACCAGGGGAAGCAGCAGTCATGAGCGGCATCACGATCTCGAGCAGCAAGAACCTCATGTTGTTCTCCGGGCGCGCCTTCCCCCAGCTGGCCGAGGAGGTCGGCCGTGGGCTCGGGGCAGCGCCGACGCCGACCAGCGCGTACGAGTTCGCCAACGGCGAGATCTTCGTGCGTTTCGAGGAGTCGGTGCGCGGATCGGACGCCTTCGTGGTGCAGAGCGTCACGACACCGGTCAACACCTGGATCATGGAGACGCTGCTCATGGTCGACGCGCTCAAGCGGGCGTCGGCGAAGCGGATCACCGTGGTGATGCCTTTCTACCCCTACGCCCGCCAGGACAAGAAGCATCGCGGTCGCGAGCCGATCAGCGCCCGCCTGGTCGCCGACATGTTCAAGACAGCCGGCGCGAACCGGCTGATGACCGTGGACCTGCACACTGCGCAGATCCAGGGTTTCTTCAACGGGCCGGTGGACCACCTGTTCGCGCTGCCGCTGCTGGCCGACCACGTCGAGCAGCAGTGGGGCGACCGCGACCTCGTGGTGGTCTCGCCGGATGCCGGCCGGGTCCGCGTCGCCGAACGCTGGACCGACCGGCTGGGGTGCGGCCTGGCGATCATCCACAAGCGGCGCGATCCCAACGTCCCCAACGAGGCCAAGGTCGGCGAGGTCGTCGGCCAGGTCCGCGGCAAGACCTGCATCCTGGTCGACGACATGATCGACACCGGCGGGACCATCACCAAAGCCGCCGAGTTGCTGTTCGAGAACGGCGCCGCCGAGGTCATGGTCGCCGCCACCCACGGGGTGTTGTCCGGTCCCGCGATGGACCGCCTGAAGAACAGCCGCATCGGCTCGGTCGTCGTCACGAACACGCTGCCGATCGCGGATGACCAGCGCTTCGACGCGCTGACGGTGCTGTCGATCGCGCCGCTGATCGCCCGGGCCATCCGGGAGGTCTTCGAGGACGGGTCGGTGACGAGCCTGTTCGACGGCGCCGCCTAGCACATCCGACAGGTGATGTCACCGCCGGGCAGGATGCGCATTCTTGGTACCGTGCCCCCTCGAACCCGGACGACAGTCTCGACGCGGCACCGGCTGGTGTCCACGACGGAAGGACCTCACCGTGGCGACGCACAGGACCCGATCGAACGTTCTCCGGTGTAGGCCGGCGGTGGCGCTGGGGGTGGCCGCCGCACTGAGCCTGGTCGCCGGGTGCAGCAGTGTCGACAGCAGCGGGGAGGGCTCGCTGCTCGACACCGTCAAGGAACGCGGCTCGATCAACGTCGGCTTCGCCGGCGAGAAGCCCTACGCCTACAAGGAGGGCAACGAGCTGCTCGGGCAGGCGCCCGCGGTGCACAAGGCGATCTATGAAGAACTCGGCATCAACGAGCTCAACGGCACCCAGGTGGACTTCGGGCAGCTCATCCCGGGGCTGAAGGCCGGACGCTTCGATGTCGTGGCCGCAGGCATGTTCATCCTGCCCGAGCGCTGCGCCGAGGCCGACTTCTCCGAGCCGGTCTACATCGCCCCCAACGCCTTCCTCGTCCCGGCGGGCAACCCGAAGAAGATCTCCGACTTCGAGTCGGTGGCGAGCAGTGACAGCAAGGTGGGTGTCCTGCCCGGCGCGGTCGAGGGGATCTACGCGCAGAAGACCGGTACTCCGCAGAACCGGATCGTGGAGGTCTCCAGCCAGCGGGACGGTCTGGCTGCCCTCAAGGCGGGCCGGATCGACGCGCTGGCGATCACCAGCATCTCGCTGAACCGCCTGCTCCAGGACAGCCCGGACAGCGGCGTGGAGATCACCGAGGCGTTCGTTCCGGTGATCGACGGCGAGGAGCAGATCGGCGCCGGCGGCGCGGTCTTCCGCAAGGGCGACGACGAGCTGCGCGAGGCCTTCAACGCCGAGCTGAACAAGCTGCGGGAGAGCGGCCGGCTGCTCGAGCTGATCGAGCCGTACGGCTTCGGCCCGGAGACCATCCCGCCCGACGACCTGACGACCGAGCAGCTCTGCCAGAGCTGAGCTGGGGGTCGTGGACGCACTCGCCGACTTCGGCCCCTGGGTCGAGGCGCTGCTCCAGGGCATCTGGCTCACGGTCCTCGTCACCGCTGTCAGTGCCGCGTGTGCCCTGGTCGTCGCCTTCGTCCTCGGGCTGATGGCCGGGGCGCCCGGGCGGCTGCCCCGGACGCTGTCCCGCATCGTGGTGGAGTTCTTCCGCGGGACGTCGCTGTTCGTACAGCTGTACTGGCTGTACTTCGTGCTGCCCCAGCTCGGCTACCGGCTGGACGCCTTCGCGATCGCGGTGCTCGCCTTCGCGATGAATTTCGGTGCGTACGGCTCCGAGGTCGTACGTGGAGCGGTGAACGCCGTGCCGAAGCCGCAGCGGGAGGCGACGATCGCTCTGAACATGACGCCGTACCAGCGGATGCGGCTGGTGATCCTCCCGCAGGCCGTCGTCGGGATGATCCCGCCGTTCGGGAACCTGCTGATCCAGCTGCTCAAGAGCACCCCCCTGGTCTTCACGATCACGCTGGTCGACGTGATGGCGGTCACCAAGTCCTACCGCGACTCCGAGGGCAACACGTTCTTCATCTTCACCCTGGCGCTGGGCATCTACTTCGTGCTGGCATACCTGACGACGCTGCTGATGAGTGCGCTGGAGCGCCGGGCCAAGGCCCGGATCGGGCAGCCGGCGCCACCGCGTCGCGGCCTGCTGTCCTGGACGGCCGGAGTGCAGGGTGAGGTCCGGTGATCTGGAACTGGGAGTACGCCGCCGACATCCTGCCGGTGCTGCTCGAGCACTTCGTACGCTACTCACTGGTGGCGACCCTGCTCGGATCGGTGCTCGCCGCCGTTCTCGGGCTGGTCTTCGCGATCGTCCGTTACGTGCGCGTCCCCGTGCTCGCGCCGCTCACCACCGGCTTCATCGAGTTCGTCCGGAGCACCCCGCTGCTGGTGCAGCTGTTCTTCCTGTTCTACGTGCTGCCCGGCTTCGGTATCACGATGTCACCGCTCGTGACCGGTGTGCTCGCCCTCGGGGTGCACTACGCCTGCTACTACGCCGAGGTCTATCGCGCCGGCATCGACGGGGTGCCCAAGGGGCAGTGGGAGGCCACGACCGCGCTGTCGATCCCGGCGCGTTACACCTGGCAGAACATCGTGCTGCCACAGGCACTGCGCCGCGTGCTGCCGGCCCTGGGCAACTACGCCGTGTCGATGTTCAAGGAGACGCCGTTCCTCGCCCTGATCACGGTGCCGGAGCTGGTCCAGACGGCGTCCTCACTCGGCTCGCGGAACTTCCGCTACATCGAGCCGTTCACGATCGCCGGGCTGATCTTCCTGCTCGCGAGTTATCCGACCGCCCTCGCCCTGCGCAAGATGGAGAACCGCCTTGGCCAGTGACACCGCCCCCGATCAGGTCGCCGGTCCCACGCCGGCCGGCGAGCCGATCATCCGCTTCGACAAGGTCGTCAAGCGCTTCGGCGACCTCGTCGTGCTCCGGGACCTCGACTTCAGCGTCGCGCCCGGTGAACGGGTCACCCTCATCGGTCCCAGCGGCTCCGGGAAGACGACCATCCTGCGCCTGCTGATGACCCTCGAGAAGCTCGACGGCGGTGTCATCTGGGTCGAGGGAAAGCCGCTGTGGCACATGCAGCGCAAGGGCAAGCTCGTCCCGGCGAACGAGAAGCACCTGCGCCAGGTGCGGAAGAAGATCGGGATGGTCTTCCAGCAGTTCAACCTCTTCCCGAACCTGTCGGTGCTGCGCAACATCACCGAGGCTCCGGTGCACGTGCTGGACGTCGACCGGGACAAGGCCGAGCAGCGGGCGCGGGAGCTGCTGGAGATGGTCGGCCTGGCGGACAAGGCCGACGCCCACCCGACCCAGTTGTCCGGTGGGCAGCAGCAGCGGGTGGCGATCGCCCGGGCGCTGGCGATGGACCCCGACATCCTGCTGCTCGACGAGGTGACCTCGGCGCTGGACCCGGAGCTGGTCGCGGACGTGCTCAACGTGCTGCGCGACGTGGCCCAGACCACGAACATCACCATGCTCATCGTCACCCACGAGATGGGCTTCGCGCGCGACGTCTCGAATCGGGTGCTGATGTTCGACAGCGGCCAGATCATCGAGGAGGGGCCGCCGGACAAGATCTTCACCGAGCCGGAGAACGAGCGCACGCAGTCGTTCCTGCGGGCGGTGCTCGACTCGTCGTGAACTCCAGAGCCAGTGCTACTTACGGCGCCAGCGCAGCGGTCCGGCCATGCGGGGTCCGACGATCCGCCGCTCGAACCGCTCCACCTCGCGTCGCGCCGGCTGGGCGAGGAACTCGCCGAGGATGGCCCCGGCCGCCAGTGCCAGCCCGATCGTGACCGCCTGGCTCAGCAGCAGGATGCCGGCGCTGCTGTTTCCGTCGGCGAGATAGAGCATGCCGCGGTAGATCGTGAGGCCGGGGACCAGCGGGATGATCCCCGCCGCGACATAGATCAGCGGCGGCGCGTGCTGTCGGTCGGCGAACGCGAAGGACCCGAAGCCGACGAAGACCGCGGCCAGGGCGGTGGACAGGGCCACGTCGAGCCCGTACTCGTCGAGCAGCCGGAACACCGCCCAGCCCATGGCCCCGGCCAGGCCGGCCGTCGGGAGCGTGCGGCGCGGAGCGTAGGAGGCTCCGGCTGCAGCAGCGGCCGCGACGCCCGCCGCGAGGAACTGCACGGGCACCTGACCGAGCCCGGTCACCGGCGGCTGGTTGATGGCCAGCCGGACGCCGAAGCTGTCGGCCAGGGACAACACACCGGCGACGCCGCTCACGATGCCGGCGGTGAGCACGAAGACCTCGAAGGCCCGGGCACTGGCCGTCAGCAGGAAGCCGGTGATCGCGTCCTGCACCGACCCCACGAGCGTCACGCCGGGGAGCAGGAGCACCAGCCCGCCGGCGACCACGAGGGACGGGCGCACGTTCACGTCGGCGGCGGTGAGGACGACGGCGACCCCGGTCACCAACGCCGCACCGGCGGCGTTGGCGTAGAAGTCCGGCACCAGTCGCCGGGTCAGCATGAAGGTGAGCCGGTCCACCGCCGCGGTGGTGGCGAAGGCGATGAGGGCGACCAGCAGTCCGCCGCCGAGCAGCACGGCGATGGCGGTGGCCAGCAGTGCGCGGAACGCCGTGACTACCCAGCGTCGGTAGGGGTGCCGCCGGGCGCGGATCTCGTCCAGCCGCGCCATCGCCTCCTCCGGCCGGGTCAACCCGTCGACCAGGTCACCCACCAGGTTGTGGATCTCCGTCACCCGGGTGTAGTCGGTGGTGCGCGCCTGGACCAGCCGCACGCTCGTCACGGGCGCCACGTCGGGCGCGCGGACATAGCTGAGGGTGATCGAGGTGAAGGTGACCTCGCAGACCACGTGACGCAGCCCGCAGGCGTGCGCGAGGCCCATCGTGGTCGCGGTGACGTCCGAGGCGCCGGCACCGCCGGACAGCAGGATCTCTCCGGCCCGCAGGGCGAAGTCGAGAACGCGATAGGCCTCACGCTCGTCCGGCTCGGGAAGGTGGACCGGCTCCTGCCCCAGCTTGCCCGGCCTGCGCCGCCGCCCAGCGACCACCGTTGTCCCCCCGCGTCGTCTCGTGCGTGCGACCTGCCTCGCAGGCTACGGTCGCAGACCTGGACCGGTGGGCAGCCGCGGCCCGGTCGGAGCCGGTGCGGGCTCCGGCTAGACTCGTCCACTGCGCAGTCGCGCCCCATACCTGAACCACCGTTCGAGGAGTCCCGCTGTGTCCGAGGTCCGCATCGCCGCCGAACCCCGCACCGAGTTCGGCAAGGGCCCGTCGCGGCGGATCCGCCGGGCCGACAAGGTGCCAGCCGTGCTCTACGGGCACGGTGACGCGCCGCGGCACTTCTCGCTCCCGGGCCACGAGCTGATGCTCGCCCTCAAGCATGACGCCAACGCGCTGCTGACGCTGCAGACCGAGGACGGCGACCAGCTGGCGCTGCCGAAGGCCATCGTGCGCGACCCGATCAAGGGGTTCCTCGAGCACGTCGACCTGGTCGCCGTCCGCAAGGGCGAGAAGGTCACCGTCGACATCCCGGTCCAGCTCACGGGTGACGCCGCTCCGGACACACTCGTCGACCAGCAGAACCTGACGCTCACCGTCACTGCCGAGGCGACCCACATCCCGGAGCATCTCGAGCTCGACATCAGCGGCCGGCGCGTCGGCGACAGCCTCACCGCCGGCGACGTCCCGCTGCCGTCCGGCACCGAGCTCGCGCAGGATTCCACGTACGTCGTCGTGGCCTTCCTCGGGGTCGTGTCCGAGGAGCAGCTCGAGGCCGAATTGGCCGAGGCCGAGGCCGAGCTCGGTGCGGGCGCCGCCGCTGCCGAAGTCGCCGAGGAGGACGTCGAGGTCGGCTCCGAGAGCGACCGGGCCGGCGAGGGTGACGAGGTCGGCGAGACCGCCGCGCCGAAGTCCGAGACGCCCGCCGAGTAGCGGGTGCCGGACGGCCGCTGGCTCGTCGTCGGCCTCGGCAATCCCGGGCCGTCCTACGCCGGGAACCGGCACAACGTCGGCTTCATGGTCCTTGACCTGCTGGCCGACCGGCTGGGCGGCAGGTTCAAGGCCCACAAGGGCCGGGCCGACCTCGTCGAGGGCAGGCTGGCCGATCAGCCGGCGGTGCTGGCCAAACCCAAGACCTACATGAACCTCTCGGGCGGCCCGGTCGCGGCCCTGCGCGACTGCTTCAAGGTGCCGGTCGAGCGGATCGTCATCGTGCACGACGAGCTCGACATCCCGTACGGCACCCTGCGTCTCAAGCGCGGCGGCGGCGACAACGGACACAACGGCCTGCGGTCGATCACCACGTCGATCGGCAGTCGGGAGTACCTCCGGGTGCGCGTGGGCATCGGCCGGCCGCCCGGTCGGCAGGACCCGGCCGACTACGTGCTGAAGGACTTCGCCGCGGGAGAGAAGAAGGAGCTCGGTGTCCACGTCGACCGGGCCGCCGATGCCGCCGAGGCGCTGCTGGCCGGGCCGCTCGAGGCCGCCCAGAACGTCTTCCACGTCGACGTGCCCTGACATGCCAGCCCCGCTGGCCGTCTTCCTCGTCCTGCTGACCTCCGCGGCGGTGCTGGTCCTCGAGATCCTCGTCAGCCGCCTGGTGGCGCCCTATGTCGGGTTGACGCTCGAGACCTACACGGCCGCGATCGGGGTGGCGCTGGCTGCCATCGCCGCCGGCTCCGCACTCGGTGGCCGGCTGGCCGACCGGGTCGACCCGCGCCGCTGGCTCGGCCTGGCCACGGCCCTCGGCGGTGGGCTCGTGCTCGCCGCCCGGCCCACCGTCTTCGCCGTCGGCGACACCTTCCGCGGGCTCGGCCCGGTCGGCACCGTCTTCCTCGTCCTGCTCGCGGTCGCGCCGGCTGCGCTGGTGCTGTCGCTCGTGCCGCCGGGCGTCGTCAAGCTGCGCCTGCGGACGCTGGCGGAGACCGGCTCGACGGTCGGCCGGCTGTCGGCCACCGGCACGCTCGGTGCGCTGGCCGGCACCTTCCTCACCGGCTTCGTGCTGCTCTCCGCCTTGCCGACCTCGAGGTTGTTGCTGCTCACCGGCGGGGTGCTGCTCGTTGCCGGCATCGCCGGCATGGTCGTCCTGCGCGGCCCGCACCTCCCGCTGGCCGCCGCCGTGGTGCTCGCGGCGGTGACAGCGTCCTGGCTGGTCCTGGCCGACGGTCCCTGCCAGTACGAGACGCGTTACTACTGCGCGACGGTGGAGGCGGACACCGCCCGCGACGGCGGCCGGGTGCTGGTCCTGGACGGCTTGCGCCACTCCTACGTCGACCTCGGCGAGCCCGAGCACCTGGAGTTCCGCTACACCCAGCGCATCGCCGACGCGATCACCCAGCAGCCGGCAGGCCCGCTCACCGCACTGCACCTCGGCCTCGGGGGCGGGTCGCTCCCGCGTCACCTCGCCGCGGTGCGCCCAGGCTCCCGCAGCACCGTGCTCGAGGTCGATCCGGGCATCCCGGAGATCGGCCGGGCGCGGCTGGGCCTGCGCGACGTGCCGGGGCTGTCCGTCGTCGTCGGCGACGCCCGCACCTCCATCGCGGCCCAGCCGGCCGGTGCGTACGACGTGGTCGTGGGCGACGCGTTCGGCAGCCTGGCGGTGCCCTGGCACCTCACGACGGCGGAGATGGTCGCCGAGGTCCGCCGGGTGCTGCGACCGGGTGGCGTCTATGCGCTGAACGTCATCGACTTCCCGCCGATGTCGTTCGCGCGGGCCGAGACGGCGACGCTGCTGGCCGCCTTCGCCGACGTGGCGGTGCTCGCGCCGCCGGCGACCGTGGCCGGGCAGACGGGCGGCAACCTGGTGCTCGTCGCGACCGACGGTGAGCTGGACCGCGCGGCGCTGGCCGGCCGGGCCGCTGCCCGGGGGGAGCCCGGCTCCGTGCACGCCGGCGACGCCGTGCCGGAGTTCGCGGCCGGGGCACGGATCCTGACCGACGACGACGCGCCGGTCGACCAGCTGCTGACGCCCTACAGCCCGTCCCGCGGCTGACGGCGTCCCACAGGGGTGCACCCCGGGCGGACGTAACCTGTAGCCGGCGCCGCGAGGCGCCCGACCCCGGGCCTGCCGGCCGCAGGGGCCTGTTCGTGTTGCCCCGGAAGGTCCTCCTTGTCGCTCGCCGGCCTGCTCGACGTCGTCTCCGGCGACCCCGCCCTCGCCCGTGCGCTGGCCTCCCCCACCGCCAGCTCGCTCGACCTGTCCGGTCCGGTCGGCCTGCGCCCGTTCCTGATCGCCGGACTGGTCCGGCAGGGCCGCACCGTGCTCGCCGTCACTGCCACGGGCCGCGAGGCCGAGGACCTCGTCGCCGCGCTGGGCTGTCTCGTCCAGACCGACCGGGTCGCGCTCTACCCCAGCTGGGAGACGCTCCCGCACGAGCGGCTCAGTCCACGTGCCGATACCGTCGGCCGGCGCCTCGCGGTGCTGCGCCGGCTCAAGCACCCTTCGCCCACGCGGGGACCAGGAGCCGACCCGGCGACCGGGCCGCTCGATGTCGTCGTCGCCCCCGTCCGCAGCCTCCTCCAGCCGCAGGTCGCCGGTCTGGGGGACCTCGAGCCGGTTCAGCTGGCCAAGGGCCAGGACACCGACGGTGGCCTCGACAGCGCGGTCCGACGCCTGGTCGATCTCTCGTACGCCCGCGTCGAGCTGGTCGAGAAGCGCGGCGAGTTCGCCGTACGCGGAGGCATTCTCGATGTCTTCCCGCCCACCGAGGAGCACCCGGTCCGGGTGGAGTGGTGGGGCGACACGGTCGAGGAGGTGCGCTCCTTCAAGGTGGCCGACCAGCGCAGTCTCGGGGAGGTCGGGCACGGCCTGTGGGCGCCGCCCTGCCGCGAGCTGCTGCTCACTCCGGAGGTGCGTGAGCGCGCCCGTGCGCTTGCGCGGCTCCATCCCGAGCTCGCCGACATCTGCGACAAGATCGCGGACGGCACCCCCGTCGAGGGGATGGAGGCACTCGCGCCGGTTCTCGTCGACGAGCTGCGGCTGCTCGTCGACGAGCTGCCGGAGAACACCTCGATCGTCGTGGCCGACCCAGAGAAGGTCCGCACCCGGGCACACGACCTGGTGCACACCAGCCAGGAGTTCCTCGAGGCGTCGTGGGCCACCGCGGCCGTCGGGGGCGTCGCGCCGATCGACCTCGGTGCAGCGGCCTACCGAACCCTGCTGGAGGTGCGCGAGCACGCCGGCGAGCTCGGTCTGCCGTGGTGGGCGCTGTCGCCCTTCACGGCCGACGAGGACCTCGACGACGAGACGGTGGTGCTGGCCGCCAAGCCGGCACCGAGCTACCACGGCGAGATCGAGCAGGCGATCGAGGACCTGCGGCAGTGGGCTCGGGACGGCTGGCGGGTCGTCGTCACGACCGAGGGCCACGGCCCCGCGCAGCGGCTGCACGAGCTGCTGAAGGACGCCGAGGTGCCCGCCCGGCTCAGCGACGACCCGGACCTGACGCCGGGCGCCGTACATCTATCGACCGCCTGCCTGGACAGCGGCTTCCGCAGCGACCTGCTCAGAACGGTCCTGGTCACCGAGACCGACCTGACCGGCACCCGCGGCGCCGGCAGCAAGGACGTCAGCAAGCGGATGCCGAGCCGGCGCAAGAACGCCGTGGACCCGGTGCAGCTCAAGGCCGGCGACACCGTGGTCCACGAGCAGCACGGCGTCGCGCGTTACGTCGAGATGGTCCAGCGCACGGTGCAGGGCGCGACGCGGGAGTACCTCATCCTGGAGTTCGCGCCGAGCAAGAGGGGCCAGCCCGGCGACCGCGTCTTCGTGCCGACCGACCAGCTCGAGCTCGTCACGAAGTACGTCGGCGGCGAGGCGCCCAGCCTCGACCGGCTCGGCGGCGGTGACTGGGCCAAGCGCAAGGGCCGGGCACGCAAGGCTGTCAAGGACATCGCCGCCGGCCTGATCCAGCTCTACTCCGCGCGGATGGCCGCACCCGGCCACGCCTTCGGGCCGGACACCCCGTGGCAGCGTGAGCTCGAGGACGCCTTCCCGTACGTCGAGACGCCCGACCAGCTCGAGGCCATCGAGGAGGTCAAGGCCGACATGGAGAAGGCCGTCCCGATGGACCGCGTCGTCATGGGCGACGTCGGTTACGGCAAGACCGAGATCGCTGTCCGTGCTGCGTTCAAGGCGGTGCAGGACGGCAAGCAGGTGGTCATCCTGGTGCCGACGACCCTGCTCGTCCAGCAGCACTACGGCACCTTCCGCGACCGCTTCCAGGCCTTTCCGGTGAAGGTCCGTGCCGTCAGCCGCTTCAACTCCGACAGGGAGCAGAAGGAGGTCATGCAGGGCGTTTCCCGTGGCGAGGTCGACGTCGTCATCGGCACGCACCGGCTGCTGAGCAAGGACACCCAGTTCAAGGACCTCGGCCTGGTCATCGTCGACGAGGAGCAGCGTTTCGGCGTCGAGCACAAGGAGTTCATCAAGCAGATGCGCACGGCCGTGGACGTCCTGACCATGTCGGCCACGCCGATCCCGCGCACCCTCGAGATGAGCCTGACCGGCATCCGGGAGATGTCGACGATCCTCACCCCGCCGGAGGAGCGGCACCCGGTGCTGACCTTCGTCGGGCCCTACGACGAGAAGCAGATCGGTGCGGCGATCCGCCGCGAGCTGCTGCGCGAGGGGCAGGTCTTCTTCCTGCACAACCGGGTCGAGTCGATCGACCGGGTCGCCAAGCGCATCCGCGAGCTGGTGCCCGAGGCGCGGGTCGCGACCGGTCACGGGCAGATGGGCGAGGAGGCCCTCGAGCACGTGATGGTCGGGTTCTGGGAGAAGGAGTACGACGTCCTCGTCTGCACGACCATCGTCGAGTCCGGGCTGGACATCCCCAATGCCAACACCCTGATCGTGGACCGGGCAGATGCTTTCGGGCTGTCGCAGCTGCACCAGATCCGCGGCCGCGTGGGCCGTGGCCGGGAGCGGGCGTACGCCTACTTCACCTACCAGCCGGACAAGCCGCTGACCGAGACCGCGCACGACCGGCTCGCGACCATCGCGCAGAACACCGAGGTCGGCGCCGGCATGGCCGTGGCGATGAAGGACCTCGAGATCCGCGGAGCCGGCAACCTGCTCGGTGGTGAGCAGTCCGGTCACATCGCCAGCGTCGGGTTCGACCTCTACATGCGACTGGTCGGCGAGGCCGTCTCCGACTTCAAGCGCGGCGGCGAGGCCGAGGAGCGCGAGGCCCCTGACACGAAGGTCGACCTGCCGATCGACGCGCACCTCCCGCACGACTACATCCCCGGCGAGCGGCTGCGGCTCGAGGCCTACCGGCGGCTGGCATCGGCGTACGACGAGGCCGCGATCGACGCGGTCCGAGAGGAGCTGGTCGACCGCTACGGGCCGCCCCCGGAACCGGTCCAGCGGCTGCTGTCGGTCGCGCGATTCCGGTCGTACGCCAGGCAGTTCGGGCTCACCGAGGTCAGCCTGCAGGGCAGCTCGGTGCGCTTCGCCCCGCTGGAGCTGCGGGAGAGCCAGACGATGCGCCTGCAGCGGCTCTACCCCCGCTCGGTGGTCAAACCGCAGACGTCGACGGTGCTGGTGCCGCGGCCCACGACCGCCCGGATCGGCGGTCAGCCGCTGCGTGACGAGGCACTGCTCGACTGGGCGCGGGCGCTGCTGGAGGCGCTGTTCGGCGACGGAGGCACCCGCTGAACGTCCAGCCGGTCTGGCAACCTGTAGCCCGTACGCCCACTCCCTGGATCGGAAGGACCGCGTCCTCGTGACCCGCACCCCTGGCCGGCTGGCCCCCGCGGCCGGCATTTTCCTGCTCGCAGCCCTCCTGCTGCTGACGGGCTGTGGCGACGGTGAGGTCCGTCCCGGCGCGGCCGCCATCGTCGGCGACCAGCGCATCACGACCGAGGGGCTGCAGTCGCTGGTCGAGCGGGGCCTGGCGGACCCGCAGGCGGCTCAGCAGCTCGGCGCCGACCGGGCTGCCTACCAGCGGCAGGCGCTGTCGCGGCTGATCAACACAGCGGTCCTGGAGAGGGCGGCGGAGGACGAGGGCGTGACGGTGACCTCCGGCGACGTCGCCCGGCAGATCGGCCGCTTCGAGGAGCAGGCCGGTGGCCGGCAGCCGCTCGAGGAGCAGGCCGCCCAGAGCGGTATCTCGCCGCAGGATCTCGAGGACTTCGTCCGCAGCATCGTGCTCGACCAGGCCCTCGGTGACGCCCTGACGGAGGACCTCGCCGTGCCGGCTGCCGACCTGCGCGCGCTCTACCAGGAGAATCTGGCCGAGTACGACCAGGTGCGGTCCCGGCACATCCTGGTCCCGGACGAGCCGTCGGCGGCCAGGATCCTGGCGGAGGTCGAGCAGGACCCCACGAGGTTCCCGGAACTGGCCGCGGAGTTCTCGACCGACGCCTCCAACAAGGAGGCCGGTGGTGAGCTCGGTGCGGCCGGCCGCGGGCAGTTCGTGCCGGAGTTCGAGAAGGCCATCTTCGATGCCGAGCCCGGGGACGTGCTGCTCGTCCAGACCCAGTTCGGCTTCCACGTCGTCGAGGTCCTCGAGCGCCAGACGACGTCGCTCGAGGAGGCGACCCCCGAGCTGCGCCGGGCCGCTCTGCAGCAGCCGCGCCAGGAGCGCATGCAGCAGCTGCTCCAGGAGACCAGCCAGCAGATGGGCGTCTCGGTGAACCCGCGCTTCGGCCGCTGGAACCCCGAGAGCGGGCAGGTCGAGCCGGCAGAGGACCCGAACGGCGTGCTCACCCCGGCGCCCGAGGGCGAGCCGCTCCAGCCCGGCGTCCCTGGCGCCCCACCCGCCGGGGCTCCGCCCGCAGAGGCTCCGGTCGAGCAGCCGGCGGGCTAGTGGCCGGTCGCCTCGTCCTCGTCGCCGTCTCGCCGAGGGTGCCGCCGGGGCTGCTGTCCTGGCCGGCGTGGGAGGCGCTGCGCGCGGGGCCGGTGCTGACCGGCGACGCCGGCTCGCCGCAGCTGCCGTTCCTGCGCGACGCCGGTGTCGAGGTCGAGGTCGTCGAGCGCACCTCGGGGCTGGCCGGCGAGCTGCACGACCGGGCGGTCGGGGGCGGCAGCCTGGTGTGGCTGGCCACGGGGCCGGCCGACGCCGAGCTGATCCGTGCGCTGGGCCTGCACGCCGCGGCCTCCGGCCAGGTGACCGTCGAACAGGTGCCCGGCTCCTACGACCCGCCCGGCGCCCGGCTGCTCGACGTCGTCGCGGTTCTGGACCGGCTCCGCTCGCCCGGCGGCTGCCCCTGGGACGCCGAGCAGACCCACGAGAGCCTCAAGCCCTACCTGCTCGAGGAGGCGTACGAGGCCTACCAGGCGCTCGAGGACGGCAACGCCGCGGACCTGCGCGAGGAGCTGGGCGACGTCCTGCTGCAGGTCGCCTTCCACGCCCGGCTGGCCCAGGAGGGCGAGCCGGCATGGTCGATCGACGACGTCGCCGGCGACCTGGTCGACAAGCTGGTCCGCCGCCACCCCCACGTCTTCGCCGGTGCGAGCGCCGACGACCTCGACGCCTCCTGGGAGGCGCTCAAGAAGGCCGAGAAGGGACGGGCCTCAGTCACCGAGGGCGTGCCGCTGTCGCAGCCGGCGCTGGCGCTGGCGGCGAAGCTGCAGAAGCGGGCCACCCGCCTCGGCGTGCCTGCCCGGTCCGTCGGCGGCTCCGGCAACCGGATCGGCCCCGGCAACCACGGCGGCCTCGGCGATCAGCTGTGGGCGCTGGTCGCCCGCTGCCGCGAGGCCGGGCTGGAGCCTGAGGCCGAGCTGCGCGCTGTGGCCCGCGGCTTCCGGGACCGGTTGGCCGCAGTCGAGGCGTCCGTACGGGCCGAGGGGCGTGAGCCGGCGGACCTGTCGGCGTCGGAGTGGGAGCGTCGACTGTCGTGAGCTGCCGCACCGGGCATCCGGTGCGGCAGCGCGACCGATTGGTAGCCGACGATGTACGTTGGTTACGTACAGTCGATGTATGTTTCTCCCGTACATGGAGGGGTCGTGGCCCGGTCAGGACGAGCACCCGCTCCGCAGGTGAGCCCTTTTCGGTTCGAAGGCCCCGTCGAGCCCGACGACCTCATCGGCCGGGAGCGGGAGACCGCGCAGGTGGTCGATGACGCGCGGGCCGGGCGGGCCATGAGCATCGCGGCGCCCCGCCGGTACGGCAAGACCAGCCTGCTCAAGGCCGTCGGTGCCCGTCTCGAAGCCGAGGGCTGTGTGGTCGCGAGCGTCGATCTGCTCGGGCTCGACGGCCCTGCCGACTTCGCGACGAGGTACGCCACCGCGTGGCGGCAGGCCACCGAGCCCGACCGCCGGCTCCGCGGAGCTGTGCAGCGCGTCCTGGCCGGCCTGTCGACCCTCGGCGTCACGGTGGCCGGCGTGGGTGTGCAGGTCAGCTTTGCGCGGGACCAGGATGCAGGTTCGGTCCTGCACGCGGTCCTCGACCTGCCCCGGCAGGTGGACCGGCCGGTGCTGGTGGTGCTGGACGAGTTCCAGGCGTTGCACCAGGCATGGCCGCACGGTGAAGGCGTGCTGCGCGGACACGTCCAGCAGCAGCTGGGCAGCGCCTCCTATGTGTTCGCCGGCAGCCAGCCGCACCTGCTCGAGGCAGCGTTCTCCGACAGCGGTAGGGCCTTCTACAACCAGGTCCTGCGGGTCCCGCTGGGGCGGCTGGCCGGGGCGGCCCTCGCCGACGCGTTCGCCGGGCACTTCGAGCGAACCGGCCGACAGGCAGGCACCGCCCTGTCGTCACTGCTCGCCCTGGCCGACGGGCACCCGCAGCGCGCCATGTTCCTCGCACACCTGCTGTGGGAGCAGACGCCGGCGGGTGCGGTCGCCGACGAGCAGACGTGGGAGGCGGCCGTTCGGGTCGCCCGCACCTGGGTCTTCGACGAGATGGCCGGGATCTGGACCTCGCTCAGCCGCAACCAGCAGGTGGCACTGCGTGCCGTCGCGCACCACGGCTCCGCCACCGTGGCCGCCGCCGGCGACACCGGCGTACCGCGCTCCGCCCGCCAGGCCGCCGAGACATCGCTGCTGCGCTCAGGGCTCATCGAGCTGGACGAAGCCCGGACCGGTCCGCGTGGCGGGGCGCGGCGCCGACTGGTCGACCCGATGCTCGGCGACTGGATCCGCCAGCGACGCCGCTGAAGCCGGCCCGCGATGCCACCATGGCGGCATGGAACAGCTCGGCACCGTCGTCCGGCTGCAGGTGCAGCGCTCGCGCCTGAAGCCGGGGGCCAGGGACGTGCGCGTCTACGACCCGACGCCGCTGCTCGAGGTCGACGCGCTCGACGTGGGTCCGCGTGGTGTCGTCGGCGTGACGGACGCCGGGCCGGTCCTCGATGTGCACCACGCCGACCACCCGGACAGCCGTCACCGTGGCGTCAACGGGCTGTCGCTCCTGCCGCGGGCGCACTACGCGACGCTGCGGGGCCACTTCGGGGACCATCTCGTCGACGGGGCCGCAGCGGAGAGCCTGCTGCTCGAGACCGACCGCGCGTGGACGCTCGACGACCTCGCCGGACCACTCCGGCTCGAGACCGCCGCCGGCGGGCTGCTGGAGCTGACGGCGCCGGCCGTCGCGGCACCGTGCCTGGAGTTCAGCCGGTTCTGCCTCGGTCGCGGTCGGGAGCCGGACGACCAGGCGCTGCGCTCCGCACTGGAGCAGCTCGGTGGCGGCGCCCGCGGCTTCTACGTCACGCCGTCCGGATCGGCCCGGATCGAGCGGGGGGCCCGGCTGCTGCGCGGCTGACGCCGGCCGGGTCCGGCCCGCCTGCGCGGTGCCTGCAGGTCTCGGGGATAGGCTCCCCGGCGACCCAGCCCCCACCGCAGCAGGAGAACCGTGCCCTCCATCGAGGCCGTCGGCGCCCGCGAGATCCTCGACTCGCGCGGCAATCCCACCATCGAGGTGGAGGTGGCCCTGGACGACGGCACCCTCGCGCGGGCGGCCGTCCCCAGCGGTGCCAGCACCGGCGCGTACGAAGCGGTCGAGCTGCGCGACGGCGCCGACCGGTACGGCGGGAAGGGAGTCAGCCAGGCGGTCACCGCCGTGCTCGACACGATCGGCCCGGAGCTGCTCGGTCTCGAGGCGACCGAGCAGCGCATCGTCGACCAGGCGCTGCTGGACCTCGACGGCACCCCCGACAAGAGCCGGCTCGGCGCCAACGCGATCCTGGGCGTGAGTCTGGCCGTCGCGCGCGCAGCCGCGGACTCGAGCGGCCTGCCGCTGTTCCGCTACGTCGGCGGGCCGAACGCCCACCTGCTACCGGTGCCCATGCTGAACATCCTCAACGGCGGCGCACACGCCGACACCAACGTCGACGTCCAGGAGTTCATGATCGCGCCGATCGGTGCGGCCACGTTCTCCGAGGCACTGCGCTGGGGCGCGGAGACCTACCACGCGCTCAAGGCCGTCCTGAAGGGCCGCGGCCTGGCGACCGGCGTCGGTGACGAGGGCGGCTACGCCCCCGACCTGCCGAGCAACCGGGACGCCCTCGACCTGATCCTCGAGGCGATCAGCGCCGCCGGCTTCACCCCCGGCCGGGACATCGCCCTCGCGCTCGATGTCGCGGCGACGGAGTTCCTCGGCGAGCAGGGCTACCGCTTCGAGGGCGGGGTCAAGACCGCCGACGAGATGACCGCCTACTACGACCAGCTGGTCGCGGCTTATCCGATGGTGAGCATCGAGGACCCGCTCGGCGAGAGTGACTGGGAGGGCTGGGAGCGGCTGACCGCCGTGCTCGGCGCCCGGGTGCAGCTGGTCGGCGACGACCTGTTCGTCACCAACCCGCAGCGGCTGGCCGACGGGATCGGCCGGCAGTGCGCCAACGCCTTGCTGGTCAAGGTGAACCAGATCGGCACCCTGACCGAGACGCTCGACGCCGTCGAGCTCGCGCACCGAAGCGGCTACCGCTCGATGATGAGCCACCGCTCCGGCGAGACCGAGGACACCACGATCGCCGACCTCGCGGTCGCCACCAACTGCGGCCAGATCAAGACCGGTGCGCCGGCGCGTTCGGAGCGGGTGGCGAAGTACAACCAGCTGCTGCGCATCGAGGAGGAGCTGGACGACGCCGCGCGCTATGCCGGCGCCGCGGCCTTCCCGCGCTTCACCCCCGCACCGGGCACGGTCTAGCCGGATGAGCCCGCCCCGCCGACCGACTGCAGGCCGCCGGCCGGCGCGGCCGGGAGGCCGCCCGGTCAGGCCCGGTGCGCGTGCTGCCCGACCGACGGACCCGCCGCAGGTGCCGCGGGTGCCGTCGGTCGCCGGCCGGCCGGAGCCGGGTCTGCCCCGCCGCAGCGCACTGACCCCGAGGGCGGCCATCCTCGCGCTGCTCGTCTGCGGGCTGCTGGTCAGCGCGGCGCTGCCGCTGCGCGAGTACCTCGCCCAGCGCGGGCAGATCGGCGAACTCGAGCAATCCCAGGCCGCGGCGCGCGAGCGGATCGCCGCGCTGGAGGCCGAGCGCAGGCGGCTCGAGGACCCGGCCTACATCGCGGCCGAGGCCCGGCGCCGGCTGAACTTCGTCCTGCCCGGCGAGACGGCGTACGTCGTGCTGGCGCCGGAGGAGCTCCCCCTCGAGCAGCCGGACGGGGCGGGGGCCAAGGGTGCGGGCGCGCCCTGGTACTCCCAGCTGTGGGGCAGCGTGCAGGCGGCCGACCGGCCGGCACCCAGCCCGGCGCCGTGACCGCGCCCGACCCGCGGGACGTCACAGCGGTCGGGCTCCAGCTCGGGCGTACCCCGCGGGCGATGACCTGCGTCGCGCACCGCTGTCCGTGCGGGTTGCCGGACGTCGTCGAGACCAGGCCGCGGCTGGAGGACGGGACGCCGTTCCCCACGCTCTACTACCTGACGTGTCCACGGCTGGCCTCGGCCATCGGGACGCTCGAGGCAGACGGGCTGATGAGGGAGCAGACCGCCCGGCTGCCCGGTGACCCCGAGCTGCGGGCGCGTTACGAAGCGGCCGCGGCGGACTACGTCGCGCGGCGCGACGCCCTGGAGGTGCTGGAGAACGTGCCCGCCCAGGGCGGCATGCCGGTGCGGGTGAAGTGCCTGCACGTCCTGGTCGCGCACAGCCTGGCCGTCGGCGAGGGCGTCAATCCCTTCGGCGACGAGGCGCTCGGGAAGCTGCCGCCATGGTGGGTGAGGGGCCCGTGCGTGGACCCCGACGACCCGGCTGCGGTCTCGCGCAGGAACACCCGGTCCTCGTGAGGGTCGCCGCCGTCGACTGCGGCACCAACTCCCTCCGGCTGCTGGTCGCCGATGTCGACGGACATGCCAAGGTCGACGTGCATCGCGAGATGCGGGTGGTGCGGCTCGGCCAGGACGTCGACCGCACCGGCGAGCTGGCTCCCGAGGCGCTCGAGCGGACCCGCCTCGCGCTGAGCGACTACGCCGGCGTCTGCCGCGAGCTGGGGGTGGAGCGGACCCGGATGGTCGCCACCAGCGCGACCCGCGACGCGCGCAACCGCGAGGACTTCCACGCCATGGTGCTGGCCGTCCTCGGCGCACCGCCCGAGGTCGTCAGCGGTGACGAGGAGGCGGCGTTGTCCTTCGACGGCGCCACCCGCGGACTCGATCCCGATGACGGCCCGTTCCTCGTCATGGACATCGGCGGCGGGTCCACCGAGCTGGTGCTGGGGACCGTCGCCGACGGGCGGGGGGCCGTCGCGGCGGCCCGTTCGGTCGACGTCGGCTGCGTCCGGCTGACCGAACGGCACCTGCTCGCCGACCCGCCGGGTACAGAGCAGGTGGCGGGCGCCATGGCCGACATCGACGCCGCGCTGGCCCTGGTGCGGGAGGTGGTCCCGGTCGAGCAGGCCCGCACCGCCGTGGGCCTGGCCGGGTCGGTCACCACGGTGGCCGCGCTCGCCCTCGACCTCCCGGCGTACGACGCGGACCGGATCCACCTCTCGCGGCTGTCCGCCGACCAGATCCGCACGGTGGCGGACCGGCTGCTCGCGATGACGAGGCAGGAGCGCGCGGCGCTGCCGGTCATGCACCCCGGCCGGGTGGACGTCATCGGTGCCGGCGCGCTGATCCTGGCCGTCCTCGTCGGCCGGCTCGGGCTGCCCGAGGTGCTGGTCAGCGAGGCCGACATCCTCGACGGCATCGCCTGGAGCATCCCTGGCGCCTCCGCCTCGTGATCCCGCCGGGCAGCGGCCACCCGCGCGACCGTGCCACGCCCGCGACGCCGGTGGCGCACGAACCGGGTGACGTGGCGCGTCTCGCAGCGACCGCCCGATCGCTGGAGGACCTGGACGCCCGCTCCTCGGTCTGCCGGGCCTGCCCGCGGCTGGTCGCCTGGCGCGAGGAGGTGGCGACCGCCAGGCGCGCGTCGTTCGCCGACCAGGACTACTGGGGCCGGCCGGTCACCGGTTGGGGGCCGCAGGACGCGAGGATCGCCGCCGTCGGGCTGGCGCCGGCCGCGCACGGCGGCAACCGCACCGGCCGGATCTTCACCGGCGACCGCAGCGGGGACTGGCTGTTCGCTTCGCTGCACCGGGTCGGCCTGGCCGCCTCCCCCACCTCCACGAGCGCGTACGACGGGCAGTCGCTGGTCGACATCCGGATCACGCTGCCCGTGCGCTGTGCTCCGCCGGCGAACAAGCCGACGCCGGCGGAGCGGGACACCTGTGCGTCGTGGCTGTCGGCGGAGTGGCGGTTCCTGCAGCCGACGGTGCGGGCGGTGGTGGTGCTCGGCGGCTACGGCTGGGCGGCGCTGTGGCCGACCCTGCGCGGCGCGGGGGAGGCGGTGCCCGCGCCGGTGCCGAAGTTCGCGCACGGCGCCGAGGTGACGCTGCCGAGCGGCCTGACCGTGCTCGGCTGCTTCCACGTCAGCCAGCAGAACACCTTCACCGGCCGGCTGACCGAGCCCATGCTGGATGCCGTCTTCACCCGGGCGAAGGGGCTCGCCGGCGTGGGCTGAGCCCCCCTGGCGTGCAGCACGTACCGTGAGGTGGCCGCCCCCGTAGCCCAATCTGGCAGTGCGGCGAGCCGCTTAAACCGGCTGAGTTGCGGGTTCGACTCCCGCCGGGGGCACCGCGAGCCGCTGCGTTCGGGCCGGGCACAGAACCCGGACCGCGTACGTTGTACCCAGCGCACGGCCCCGCCCGAGGGTCGCGCAGAGGAGAGCACGCAGATGCGCAGCATGGAGTCCAGTAACCCCGTCTTCGCGCGCAGCGAGCCGCTGCGCACCGCTTCCCAGGGTGTCGGCTTCCACACGCCGGCCCCGTCCCCCGACGACGTCGCGGCGATCTACGACACGCCGCAGCGCATGACGATGGACGACGTCATCGTCAAGACCGGCATCCTGCTCTCGATCGTGGTCGGCGTCGGTGCCGCGTCGTGGTACCTCCAGGTGCCGATCGGCCTCGCGCTGCTCGCCGGTCTCGTCGGCTTCGCCCTCGCGATGGTCAACATCTTCAAGAAGTCGGTCAGCCCCGGCCTGGTGATGGCCTACGCCGGCGCACAGGGCGTGTTCCTCGGCGTCATCAGCGCCAGCTACGAGGGCCAGTACCGCGGCATCGTCGTACAGGCGGTCATCGGCACAGCCGCCGTCTTCGGTGCGGTGCTGTTCGGCTACAAGAGCGGCAAGCTCCGGGCGACGCCGAAGTTCGCCAAGGTCGTCACCTTCGGCCTGGTCGGCATGGTGGCCGTCTTCTTCCTCAACATCCTGGCCAACGCCTTCGGCGCCGGCGACGCGCTGGGTCTGACCACCGGCGGGCCGATCGCGATCCTGTTCACCCTCGGCCTGATCACCTTCGGCGCCCTCACCTTCGTGCTCGACTTCGACCAGGCCGACCGGATGGTCGCCACGGGCGTGGCCGAGAAGGAGTCCTGGCGGGTGGGCTTCGGCCTGATCGTCGGACTGGTCTTCCTCTACCTCAACATCCTCCGCCTGCTGTCCTACCTCCAGGGCAACGACTAGCAGCCAAGGCGTACGCCGGGCCGTCACCCTCGTGGGTGGCGGCCCGGCGTCGTTGCGCCGACGGTAGCCTCCGCCGGGTGCCCCTCCCGCACGACCTCCCGCCCGACCCCCCGCACAACTTCCCGCCCGACCCTCCGGGGCCGCAGGACGCGCTCGCGCTGCTGCATCGCGAGAGCCGCTCGTTCGTGCAGCGGCTGCGGCTGTGGACGCCCGCACGGTGGGCGGCCGCGGCCGCTCCGTACGGCACCCGCGGTGATCTGGTCCACCACCTGGCGCAGGTCCTGGCCGGCCTGGTCGCCGACCTCGAGGGCGGGGCGCAGCGCCGGCTGCCGCGCCTGGACAGCGACCTCGGCCTGCCCGACCAGCTGGCCGTCACGGCGGACGACCTGGTCCGCGCGCAGCCCGCGGCCGAGGTCGCCCGCGACGCCACGGCCCACCTGCTGGCGCACCGGGCGGACCTGCTGGGTGAGGCCGTCCCACCCGGCCTGGCCGCCGGGCTGGGCCTGGACGATCCGGTGGCCCACGGACATCTCGCCTGCGCCGCAACGATTCGCCGCCGCGAACGTTGAGCCTGTTGATGAGGGCCCCCCTCGGGCGCTCCGCATCCTGGAGGACGCATGACGCCCAGCCCCCGCCTGTTCGCCGGCGTTGCCGCCGCCGCCCTCACCTTCGGCAGCCTCGTGGCGGCGGCGCCCGCCAGTGCCGCCCACACCGGCCCGACGATCCACCCCGGCGTGCAGACCTACACCGCCGGCGCGCAGTGCACCGCCAACTTCGTCTTCACCGACCGGACCGACACCTACATCGGCCAGGCCGCGCACTGCTCGGGCACCGGCGGCAGCACCGAGACCAACGGCTGCCGCGCGAAGTCCCTGCCGCTGGGCACGAAGGTGACGGTCGACGGCGCGACGCGACCGGCCACGATGGTCTACAACTCGTGGCTCACCATGCGGGCCCGCGGCGAGAAGGATGCCAACGCCTGTGCCTACAACGACTTCGCCCTGCTCCGGTTGGACCGGGCGGACGCCCGCCGCGTCAGCCCCTCGATCCCCGTGCTGGGTGGGCCGACGGGGATCAACACCGCCGGCACCCGCTTCGGTGCGAGCGTCTATTCCTACGGCAACTCCAGCCTCCGGTTCGGCATCTCCCGGCTGTCGCCCAAGGAGGGCCTCAGCCTGGGGACCTCCGGCGGCGGCTGGATGCATGCCGTCTACACCGCGACGCCGGGCATCCCCGGTGACTCCGGCAGCCCCTTCGTCGATGCGCAGGGCCGGGCGCTCGGTGTCCTGTCCACGCTGGCTATCGCCCCTGTCGCGGGGAGCAACAACGTGAGCGACCTCGGCAGGGCGCTGGCCTACGCCAACAACAAGGGCGGCGTGAAGGTCCAGCTGAAGCGCGGCGGTACCTTCCGCGGCGGTGGCTCGATTTTGCGCGGCCTGCTCGGGTAGCGGCCTGCTCGGGTAACTGCGCCTTCCACCCGACCGAAGGCCGGTCCCGGAGTCCGGGACCCGCCTTAGCGGCGTACCAGAAACCAGCCCGGCGTACGAGAAATCAGCTCAGGCGCTCGACGACCATCGCCATGCCCATGCCGCCGCCGACGCACATGGACTCGACGCCCCACGTCTTGTCCTGCGTCTGCAGGTTGTTCAGCAGGGTGTTGGTGATGCGGGCCCCGGTGGAGCCGAAGGGATGGCCCAGGGCGATGGCGCCACCGCTGATGTTGAGCTTGTCGAGCGGGATGCCCACCTTCTTGTAGGAGGGGATGACCTGCGCGGCGAAGGCCTCGTTGATCTCGAACAGGTCGATGTCGTCGACGCTCTTGCCGGCCAGCGCGAGGGCTTTGCGGATCGCCTCGACCGGGCCCAGACCCATGATCTCGGGCGACAGGCCGGTGACCGAGGTGCTGACGATGCGGGCGAGCGGGGTCAGGCCGAGCTCCTCGGCCTTGGTGTCGCTCATGATGATCACGGCGGACGCGCCGTCGTTGAGCGGGCAGGCGTTGCCGGCGGTGATCAGGCCGTTGGGGCGGAAGACCGGCTCGAGGCCGGCCAGCGCCTCGACGGTGGTGCCGGCGCGGGGGCCGTCGTCGGTGCTGACGACGGTGCCGTCGGGGGTGGTGACCGGCGTGATCTCGCGCTCGAAGAAGCCGTTCGCGATGGCCTTCTCCGCGAGCTGCTGCGAGCGGGCCGCGAACTCGTCCATCTCCTCGCGCGTGACGCCCTCGAGGCGGGCGACGTTCTCGGCCGTCTCACCCATCGCGATGTAGACATCCGGGAGCTGGCCGTTCTCGCGCGGGTCGCTCCAGTCCTCGGCGCCGCTGGCCTGGCGGTCGGCCGTCCGGGCCTGGGCCTCGGCGAAGACCGGGTTGGTGAGCTCCTGGCCCGCAATCATGTCGCTGTTGCCCTTGAGGAAGCGGCTGACCGTCTCGACACCGGCGGAGATGAAGACGTCGCCCTCGCCCGCCTTGATGGCGTGCAGCGCCATCCGGGTGGTCTGCAGCGAGGACGAGCAGTAGCGGGTGATGGTGGTGCCGGGCAGGTGGTCGAAGCCGAGCAGCGTCGCCACGACCCGGCCCATGTTCATGCCCTGCTCCCCACCGGGCAGGCCACAGCCGAGCATCAGGTCGTCGATCTCGCGCGGGTCGAGCGCGGGCACCTTGGCCAGGGCCGCCTGGATGATGCTGGCCGCCAGGTCGTCCGGGCGGACGTCCTTGAGCGAGCCCTTGAAGGCGCGGCCGATGGGTGAGCGGGCGGTCGCGACGATGACGGCTTCGGGCACGGTTGCTCCTAGGTCTGCGAGAGGACGCCACCAGCCTACGGCCCAAACCGAACGCCGTTCTAGCCGGTCTGCTCCGCTGCCAGGTCGGCTGGGTCGGTGGGGCCCAGCGGCGCGCCGCGGCCGACCAGCGGCAGCCGCCGACGCAGCCGGGCGAGCCGACCCGCACCCTCCTGCTCGGGCAGCGGATCGACCTCCACGCCGGGCTCGCGGGCGGCGACGCGCGCGGCCAGCTGCACGTCCTGCACGCTGTCGCTGAGCGGGACGCTGACCGGGATCTGCACGCCGAGGCTCTCGAGGACGCTCGGCAGGATCGCGTCCACGATCCGGCGGTAGCCGTCGGCCGAGGGGTGAAAGCGGTCGGCGCTCCACAGGTGGGGGTGGGCGTGGAACTCCCGCACGAGCAGGTCTCCCAGGGAGACCGCGACGCCACCGGCGTTCACCGTGGCAACGGTCTGCGCGGCGGCCAGCCGCCGGCTCCAGTGCGCGGCCACGGTCCGCAGCGGCTGCATGACCGGCTTGACGGAGCCGAGGTCCGGACAGGTGCCGACCACGACCTGCGCACCCGCCTGCCGCAGCGTCCTGACCGCCTGCGACAGGTGCCGGATCGAGGTGGCGATGGGTACCCGGTGCGTGACGTCGTTCGCGCCGATGATGACGACCGCCACATCCACCGGCCGGCGCAGGGCCCGGGCCACCTGGGCGTCGAGGGCGGCCGAGCGGGCGCCGGTGACGGCGACGACGTCGAGGTCCACCCGGCAGCGCAGGTCACGCGCGATGCCGCCGGCGAGCAGTGCGCCGGGAGTCTGGTCGGCGGTCTGGCAGCCGAGTCCGGCGGCGGCGGAGTCGCCGATCACGACCAGGTGCACGGGCCTGTCCCCCCGCCGGCCCCTGCCGTAGGACCCGGCCGCCTTCGGCGCCTTCGTCGTCGGCACGCCGATCGTCCGGCGGGCCAGCTTGGCCTCGGTGGCCAGCAGCGCGAAGGTCAGGCCGGCGACACCTCCGGCTGCGCCCCCGCCGTACGCCGCCTTGACCGCGAGATAGCGGGCCCGCCGACCGGGGCGGGGGACGGTCGGCGCCCTCATGACGGCCGCCGAGGGGGGGACGTCTGGGCCCGGACGAGCGCCGCAGTCATGGCCCGCCCTCCCTCCCGTCGACCGGCCGCCGCCGGCCGGTAGGGGTCGTTTGCGACCCTAGTGGTCCGCCCGGCGCCCGCGCGCGCCGTACGCTGGCGCCGGGCAGCTCGTGGGCTCGGGGTCCCGCGGCGCCCGCGGCGGGACGGGTGCCCGCCCTGACAGCCGGGAGAACCTCGTCGTGCAGGTGACCGACCACGTGATCGACCTCGTCGGGAGCACGCCGCTCGTCCGGCTGACCAGAGTGACCGCGGGGTTGTCAACCCAGGTCCTGGCCAAGGTGGAGTACTTCAACCCCGGCGGCTCGGTGAAGGACCGGATCGCGCTGGCCATGGTCGAGGACGCCGAGCGGACCGGCGCGCTGCAGCCCGGCGGCGTGATCGTCGAGCCGACCAGCGGCAACACCGGCGTCGGGCTGGCGCTGGTGGCGCAGAAGAAGGGCTACTCCTGCGTCTTCGTCTGCCCCGACAAGGTCGCCCGGGACAAGATCGACGTGCTGCGGGCCTACGGCGCGCGGGTCGAGGTCTGTCCGACGGCCGTCGACCCGGACGACCCGCGCTCCTACTACTCTGTCAGCGACCGGTTGGCCCGCGAGATCCCCGGCGCGTGGAAACCCGACCAGTACTCCAACCCGGCCAACCCCCGGTCGCACTACGAGGGGACGGGGCCGGAGGTCTGGGCCCAGACCGACGGGCGGGTCACCCACTTCGTCGCCGGCGCCGGCACCGGCGGCACGCTCGGCGGCGTCGGGCGCTACCTCAAGGAGGTCAGCGACGGCCGGGTCAAAATCTACGGCGCCGACCCGATCGGCTCGGTCTACTCGGGCGGCGACGGCCGGCCCTACCTGGTCGAGGGCGTGGGGGAGGATTTCTGGCCCACGACGTACGACGCCTCGGTCCCTGACGGCATCCTCGCCGTCAGCGACCGTGACTCCTTCGCGATGACCCGCCGACTGGCCCGCGAGGAGGGGCTGCTCGTCGGCGGCTCCTGCGGCATGGCCGTGGTGGCGGCGCTGCGGGTCGCCGTTGATGCGGGCCCGGACGACGTCGTGGTGGTGCTGTTGCCGGACGGCGGGCGGGGTTACCTGTCGAAGATCTTCAACGACGACTGGATGGCCGACTACGGCTTCCTGCACGCCGACAGCGACACCACCACGGTGGCCGACGTGCTGGCCGGCAAGGGTTCGGACGGGCCGCTGCCGTCGTTCGTGCACACCCACCCGACGGAGACGGTGCGTGAGGCGATCGACATCCTGCGGGAGTACGGCGTCTCACAGATGCCGGTCGTGCGGGCCGAGCCGCCGGTCATGATCGCCGAGATCGTCGGCGCCGTGCACGACCGCGATCTGCTCGACGCGCTGTTCGCCGGCAAGGCCCAGCTGGCCGACCGGCTGGCCGAGCACATGGCGGCGCCGCTGCCGATGGTCGGCGCCGGTGAGCCGGTGCAGGCCGCGATGGTGGCGCTCGAGAAGGCCGACGCGGCGGTGGTGGTGGCGGACGGCCGGCCGGTCGGGGTCCTCACCCGGCAGGACGTGCTGGCCTTCCTGTCCCACGCCTGATCCTTGCGTCCTGCTCTGAGGCGCAGCTGCCCGCCCGCTCGGCATGACGCAACGGGGGAGCGGCGTCGTACCGTGCCCCCCATGGACGAGGCAGAGCAGACCGCCGCCCAGGCTGCCGCCGGGAGCGCCGCCTTCGGCTCCCAGGTGCACGGCGCCGCCGACCGGTGGGCCGGCGGCGGCTTCGGCTTCCAGACGCTGGCCATCCACGCCGGCCAGGACCCCGACCCCACCACCGGTGCGGTCGTGGTGCCCATCTACCAGACCTCCACGTACGTCCAGTCCGAGGTCGGCGAGCACAAGGGGTACGAGTACTCCCGCAGCGGCAACCCGACCCGCACCGCGCTGGAGACCTGCCTGGCCGCGCTCGAGGGCGGGCGTACCGGCCTGGCCTTCGCCAGCGGGCTGGCCGCGGAGGACTGCCTGTTGCGGACGGCGACCGTGCCCGGGGGCCACGTCGTGATCCCGGACGACGCCTACGGCGGGACCTACCGGTTGTTCGCCGGCGTGCTCGAGCGGTGGGGTGTGGCGCACACGCCGGTCCGGCTCGGCGACCTGGACGCGGTCCGCGCGGCGGTGCGGCCGGAGACCAGCCTGATCTGGTGCGAGACGCCGACCAATCCGTTGCTGAACATCGCCGACATCGCCGCGCTGGCCGGTGTCGCGCACGATGCCGGGGCGCGGCTGGTCGTCGACAACACCTTCGCCAGCCCCTACCTCCAGCAGCCGCTGGCGCTGGGGGCCGACGCCGTCGTGCACTCGACGACGAAGTACCTCGGCGGCCACTCCGACGTCGTCGGCGGTGCGCTGGTCACCGGCGACGCGGCCTTCGGGGAGGAGCTGGCGTTCCACCAGAACGCCCTCGGCGGCGTCCCTGGTGCCTTCGACTCCTGGCTGGTCCTGCGCGGCGCGAAGACCCTCGGCGTACGGATGGACCGGCACTGCGCGAACGCCGCCCGTGTCGTGGACCTGCTGGCCGGCCACCCGGCGGTGGCGCAGGTCCTCTATCCGGGTCTGCCCGACCACCCGGGCCACGCGGTCGCAGCGGAGCAGATGAGCGGCTTCGGCGGCATGGTGAGCTTCCGGCTGACGGCGGGCGAACCGGCCGCCCTCGCCGTCTGCAAGGCCACGCAGGTCTTCACCCTCGGCGAGTCGCTCGGCGGCGTCGAGTCCCTCATCGAGCACCCCGGCCGGATGACCCACGCCAGCGTCGCCGGCTCCCGGCTCGAGGTGCCCGCCGACCTCGTGCGCCTGTCGGTCGGCATCGAGACCGCCGAGGACCTGCTGGCCGACCTCGAGCAGGCGCTGGCCGCTGTCTGAGCCCGACAGCGGCTTGACCTGCGGCGTACGGCTGTCCACCCTCTAGAGGTGCCCCGCCGCCGCTCGCCCCGCTGGTTCGTGGAGGCGACCGCCTGGAGTCTGGGCCTGGTGCTGTTGGTCGGGCTCGGTGCGACGCAGGCGATCGAGCCGCCGCGCGAACAGATCGTCGAGTCGGCCACGCCCGCATTCAGGGAGCCGGTGCGCGAGCAGCTGGCGCTCGGCCCGTCGACCCCGCCCGAGCCACCCGAGCCGCCCCGGAAGGCGCCGGTCCGCGCCGCCGCCCGGCCGGCCCTGGACGTGGAGTCCGTGCTGGGCCCGCCGCCGGGTCCGCAGCACGACCCGCGGCCGGCTCGCACCGCCGCGCCCGCTGACCGCTACGCCTTCCTGGTCGGGGTGCAGGACTACCGCCGGCCGACCGCCGACACGATCGGCAGCCGCAAGGACGTGCAGTACATCGCCACGATGCTGCAGGCCAGCGGCTGGCGGTCGGAGAACATCAGGGTGATCACCGACGGCCAGGTGACCGGCCGGGCGATCCGCGGGGGCATGGCCTGGCTCGCCGCGAAGGGCCGGCCCGGCACCTTCACGCTCTTCCACTACAGCGGCCACGTGAAGCAGCACGGTGGGCAGCGCGAGTCGCTGTGGCCGGTAGACCGCGACTTCGTCCGCGACACGCAGGTCACCGCCGCGCTGAGCAAGGTGCAGGGCCGCCTGTGGGTCGACATCGCCGGCTGCGAGGCGGCCAGCTTCCTCGACGGGCTGCCGAGCGACCGGGTGCTGTTCAGCGGCAGCTCGAAGGCGACCGAGAAGTCCTACGAGTACCCCCCGTGGGGGATGTCGGTGTGGACCGGCCTGGTCTTCGACCTCGGCCTGCGCCAGAGTCAGGCCGACGCCGACAGGGACGGCCGGACCACCATCGGTGAGGCGCTGCGCTACTCGACCTACTACGCCCAGGCCATCACGCTCGGACAGCGCCCGTACGGCCGGCAGACTCCGCAGGTCGCCGGTGATCCCGTCCGCGGCTGGACCCTGGCCGACCCCCCCGGCTAGTCCGTGGGTCCGAAAGGACGTTGGGTTCAACTCCCCCCTCGCTCCGACCGGCGGATCCTGCTGGGCTCCGGAGGCGCTCGCCGGGGCACTGCGGCCCGCCGGTGGTCGCACGCAACGCAGCTGCCGCTCCGGAGAGACATGTGTGCTGTCGGGGGTGTTGCAGCACAGGTCAAGAATCCAGAAATCTTGACCTGTGGTGTACACCCCGGTGCGGCGCACATCGACGCGCAGTGGCTCCTAGGCGCCGGGCTTGGTCACCATCAGCACGACGATGACCGACCAGGCGAGCATCGCGAGACCGGCGCCGGCCGCGATGCGCCCTGCGAAGGCACTCCCGTCGCCGCCGGCCTCGATGGCTCCCGCCGCCTTTTCCTGCGCGGGCACGACCAGCCCCAGGGTCAGCGCGAGCGCCACGACCCACAGGGCGTACGACGCCGACACCCACGGCTGGCCCAGCCCCCACTGTGCGCCGACGTCACCCAGCCCGATCAGCGCCGTACCGAGCAGCACGGTGAGCAGCGTCGCCAGGGCGTAGATCCGGGTGGTGCGGCTCGCGTCGCGCAGCGCGTCGGCCCGGCCGGCGCGGGCGTGCCGGACGGAAACGACCCCCGCGACCGCCGACGGGCCGACCACGAACACGACGGTCAGCAGGTGCAGGGCCAGGACGACGGCGTAAGCCCCCGAGTACCTCATGGCGGGAACGGTATCCGTAGCGGAGCCGTCAGATCTGCATGGCTCCTTTCCGTGTCCCCTTGTCCGGCTCTCCTGCTGGTTCCGTGGGCGTGGTCAGCGGCCTGACGGGCCGGGGAGCGGGCGCGTACCGCCGAACGGCAGATCGGGAGCAGGAGATTGCGAGATACCGTCGAAACCAGTCCTACGCGCCGGTAACCTAGGCGTCGTAGGTGTCCCGTGGAGGTTTTGGTGAGCAAGCTCGTTCGCGCGTCCGCCGTCCTTGCGGCCGCAGGTCTGGCGGTGCCGCTCTGGGCGGCGCCTGCCGCCAGCGCCGCGACCACCACCGAGCCGGCGTCCGCCGGTGGCTACTTCTCCGCGGCCGGTCTGCCGGACACCGGCACCCCCGCGGGCAAGCCGCCGAACGTCACGGCCGAGGCCGACGGTGTCGCGCCCGGCAACCTCGCGGTCGCCGGAGGCAACGGCGCCGAGCAGAAGGTCTCCTTCCTGTACTTCAGCCTCGACGCGCTGGAGCCCGGTGCCGCCCTCACCCGGGCCGAGCTGACCGTGCCCCTGGTGCCGGCCGATGGGGACAACGTCGTGGTGGCGGCCGACCCGGCCAAGGTGCGTGCCTGCCCGGCCGGCCCGCAGGGCTTCGGCGGCGAGGACGGCGAGTCGATCACCGTCGCGCCCGAGCGGCTCTGTGACCAGGCCCAGGCGCCGGCCGAGTTGTCAGCCGACGGCGCGAGCTACGTCTTCGACCTCACCGCGATCGCGGCGCTGTGGGCCACGGCCAACGACGGCGTGGCGCTGACGGTCGCCGAGGGCGCCGAGAGCGCTGCGTTCCAGATCGTGTTCGCCTCCGCGGACCAGGCCACGCTGACCTATGACACTCCCGCGCAGGAGGGTGACCTGCTCGACCCTGTCGTGCCCGGCCCGGCGACGACCAGTGAGGTCGGTCCCGTCGACGCCGGCAGCGCCGACCTGGGCGGCGGCGGCTTCTCGCTCGACGACGGCGGCGGCTTCGGCAGCGCCGACGCGCCGGTCGTGGATGCCGACGTGCCGGTGACGGCAGGCCAGGAACCCGCCGCCGCGGGCCCGCAGACCGCTGCCGCCCCGACCTTCCCGGTGGCCGCGATCAGCGAACCGATGCGGCCGACGGCGGTGTTCTGGCTCGGTGCGCTGTTGTTCGGCGCCACCCTCGCGCTGCTCAGCCTGATCATGGGTGACCCGCGCCTGCCGCAGGCCGCGGCGCGGCAGAGCCGCCTGAGCTCCGCGCTGCAGGCCCGCGAGCGCGGGACCGGTCGCCGCGCCGGCCTCGGCATGCGCCCGGCTGCCACCTAGCTCCGCCTGCCAGCCCAGCACGGCACAGCACGGTTCAGTGCGGCTCCGGCCGCTCCACCCCCAGTGACCCCGGGAGCCACCCCATGAACGTCCGGCACCGCCGCACGCTCGCCCTCGTGCTGCTGTCCAGCGCCTTCGTCTCCGCCTGCGGCCTCAAGCCCGAGGTCAAGGAGCAGCTCGCCCAGAACCCAGCCGTCGCCGGCGGCGCTGGCGCGGTCGGGCTCGACCCGATCGGCGCCGGCGGAGTGGACCCGGTGACGGGTGACCCACTGGTCCCGGGCAGCGACCCCGGGGCCCTTGACGGACCGACCGACGGCCCCGCCGCCGCGGGGCCGGACGCGCCCGCTGCCGGCGGCACCGACGCCCCCGCTGCCGACGCCCCCGCTGCCGACGCCCCCGCTGCCGGCGGCACGGACCGCCCCGCCGCGGGCCCCGCGCCCGCCGAGTCCGGCACCACGACGGGAATCGACGCCGGCAGGAAGACGGTGAAGATCACCCTGCACGGGCCGCTCACCGGCGCCGGCGTGCCGCAGGAATCCTTCCGCAGCGGCACCCCGAAGTACTGGAACGGCCGCAAGCTGAAGAACGGCTACACCGTCATCGCCGAGGCGGTGGACGACAAGTACAACGCCCCCGACGCGCTGCGCGCCTGCAACGCCGCCGCCCGTGACTCGTTCCTCATCGTCGGTGGCGCCGGCACCGACCAGATCCAGGCCTGCGCCCAGAGTCAGGTGCTGCGCCGCGGCAACGTGCCGTACCTGTCCTCGGGCGTCACCGAGTCCGGCCTGGGCAAGCTGCCGAACTACTTCGCCACCTCGCTGACCTACAAGCAGCAGGGCGCACTCATCCCGCAGTTCGCCCGTGACAACAAGTTCCTGGACGGCAGCTGGGCCGTGGTCATCACCGAGGGGCCGAACTTCGCCGACGCCCGCGAGTCCGTCGTGTCCGCCCTGCAGAAGGCCGGCGTCAACGGCAAGAGCGGCAAGTTCACCTCGGGCAACGACGTCTACCTGACGGCCAAGACCGGGACCAACTGCTCGACCCTGGCCGGCCAGCTGCGCAACACCTACACCCGCATCTACTTCCTCGGCCAGCCGTCGTACTTCATCAGCTGCGTGACGAGCATCGGCTACACCCCCACCTACCAGCCGGTCTACGTCGGTGTCGGCCCGTCCTTCGGCATCCAGTCGGTCGGCCGGCTGGCCTGTACCAACACGGCCAACCAGTACAAGGGCTTCTTCCTGCACCCCTCGCCGGGCCTCGACACCGCGGCGCAGCGGGCACCCGGCGTGAGCTTCCAGGACGACATCGAGTACGGCATCTACGGCGCGATGCAGCAGCTGGAGCAGGCCTTCAACCAGGTGCCCGGCCAGCTGACCCGGGAGAAGTTCATCGCCACGCTCCGGCAGGGCGGTGTCAAGGGCGGCATCCTCAGCCCGGCGATCTACCGCGGGCAGGTCTTCGGTGGCACCGCGGCCTTCGGGCTGCAGAGCAACTGCAACGACCAGGGCCGTACCAAGACGCTCAAGACGTACGCCAAGTGACACACCCGACTGCTGAGGGGTGCGTGTCCCTGTGCTGATGGCGCTCGAGCCACAGGCGCTGTCCGTCGTCGGCCCGGCCATCTCCGGGGCCATCCAGGGAGCGGTCTACGGGCTGCTGGGGCTGGGTCTGGTGCTGCTCTACAAGAGCAACCGGATCTTCAACTTCGCCCAGGCGGAGTTCGGCACCAGCGCCGCCTTCGCCACCCTGTTCGCCGTCAACGGCACCGGCTTCCTGCCGCAGATGCCACTCGGGGCCGCCGTGGTGTTCGGGCTGCTCGTCGGCGTCGGCATCGGACTGCTCACCGAGTTCCTCGTGGTCCGGCCGCTGTTCAACGCCCCGAAGGTCACGCTGGTCGTGGCCACCGCGGGCGTGGCGTTGCTGCTGATCGCGATCCAGGGCTTCCTCAACGGGGCCGAGCCGGGCAGCTTCCCGCCACTGGTCGGCGGCGATCTCGTCAACACCGGCGCGGTGCGGATCACCCGACAGCAGGGCGTCATCGTCGTCGTCCTGACGGTGCTGGCGGCCGCCTCGGCGCTGTTCTTCAGCCGCACCCGGACGGGCACGGCCATCATCGCGGTGTCACAGGAGCCGACCGCCACCCAGCTGGTGGGCATCAGCGTCCGCCGCATCTCCGCGCTGACGTGGGGCATTGCCGGTCTGCTGGGTGGGGTCGCCGGGATCCTGCTCTCGGGCAGCAACGGCGTCATCGCCCCCGGCGCGCTGACCGGTCTGGCGCTGATCCCGGCGTTCACGGCCGCGGTGTTCGGCGGGATCACCAGCCTGCCGGGCGCGTTCCTGGGTGGTGTCGTCATCGGCGTGGTCGAGGCGCTGGCCCAGGCCAACATCAGCAAGGACATCCTGCCGGGCTCCGGCAGTGTGGTGCTGTTCGTGACGCTGCTGGCCGTGCTCCTCGTCAGGCCGGCCGGCCTGCTCGGCAAGCAGGCATGATGACCACGATCACGCAACGCCCGACCGGTGTGGAGGACGTCAGGCCGCGGCACGGCGCGGCCGGCAGGGACTTCGGGCCGCTGCGCTGGGTCCCGCGGGCGGTCGTCTACCTGTTGCTCGCCTACTGGCTGCTCGTGCTCGTGCCGGACAGCGAGGTCTACGCCCCGATCGCGGCCGACGCGGCGATCTACTCGATCGTCGGGCTGAGCCTGAACATCATCATCGGCTACACCGGACAGCTCTCGCTCGGCCACCAGGGCTTCTTCGGCGTGGGGGCCTTCGCCGCGGCCTACAGCCTGACCGTGCAGGGCGTGCCGTTCGCCGCAACCTTCGTCATCGCGGCGGCGGTGGGTGGGCTGTTCGCCTTCCTCATCGGCATCGTCGCCCTGCGCATCACCGGCCTCTACCTCGCGCTGATCACCCTGGTCTTCGGCCTGACCCTGGAGGCCTCCCTCTTCGAGGTGCCCAGGTTCACCAACGGCGGCGCCGGACAGCCGGCCGAGCGGCCGGAGTTCCTGTTCGACAACGGCAACTTCTACCTGTTCTGCCTGGTGTTCCTCGCCGCCGCGGTCTACCTCGACTGGCGGCTGATGAAGAGCAAGACCGGCCGGGCGCTGCTCGCGCTGAAGGAGAACGAGCGGGTGGCGGAGGCCTTCGGCGTCAATGTCACTCTGTTCAAGCTCATCGCCTTCGTGCTGTCCGGCTCCCTCGCCGGCGTCGCCGGCGCGTTGTTCGCCTTCCGCATCGAGATCGTCAGCGCGTCGGGCTTCGGTTTCTTCCTCGCGCTGACCTTCGTCCTGATGACCGTCGTCGGCGGGCTGGGCAACCGGATCGGCGTCATCATGGGCTCGTCCTTCTTCGCCGCGATCGGCTACATCCTGGAGGAGACTCCGGTCCACGCGGTGGAGGAGTTCATCTTCCGGACCAGCAACCTGCAGCAGTTCGCGCCGCAGTTCATCGGGGCGTTCCTGCTGCTGATCACCCTGGTGCTGTTCCCCGGCGGCCTGGCCCAGCAGACCAAGTGGGCGCTGGACTGGCTCTCCGGCAAACCCTTCTCGTTGCAGACCATGCTGCACGCCGGCAAGGAATCCGGACCCGGAACGGCGGAGGGCTCCCATGTCCGTGCTTGAGGTCCGCGACCTGTCGATCCGCTTCGGCGGCCTGCAGGCGCTCCAGGACGTCAACCTCGAGGTCAACGAGTACGAGATCGTCGGCCTGATCGGCCCGAACGGCGCCGGCAAGACGACGGCCTTCAACTGCATCACCGGCTTCTACACGCCGAACACCGGCAGAGTCAGCTACCGCGGTAGCGACGTCACGAACGCGCCGCCGCACGTCAAGGCCGCCATGGGCTTCGGCCGGACGTTCCAGAACGTTGGCATGGTCAAGAGCGCCACCGCGCTCGAGAACCTCAAGACCGCCCAGCACGCCAAGGTCGACTACGACGTGGCCAGTGGCCTGCTCGGTAGCGGCCGGTCGCTACGCACCGAGCGTCAACTGCAGGCCAAGGCCGAGGCGATCCTGGACCTGCTGGGGCTGGCCGACATCCGCGACATGCAGGTCGGTGGGCAGTCCTACGGCACGCTCAAGCTGCTCGAGCTGGGCTGTGCGCTCGCGACCGACCCGGACATCCTGCTGCTGGACGAACCGACGTCGGGCATGGGACCCGAGGAGTCAGACGAGCTGGGCGATCGGCTGCTGACGCTGCGCCGGGAGTTCGAGCTGACGATGCTCGTCATCGAACACCACGTGCCGCTCGTGCTGCGCGTCTGCGACCACGTCTACGTGCTGAACTTCGGCCGGCTGCTGGCCGAGGGCAAGCCGTCGGTCATCCAGACCCACCCGGAGGTCGTCGCCGCCTACCTCGGTGGCGAGGCGCCCGAGGCGCTCGAACAGACGCAGGAGAGCGCCGACGACGCCGAGCTCGACCGGCTCACCGATCAGGCGGTGCACGCGCACGACGACGCCCCCACGCAGGAGTTCGCGCAGCCGCCGGCGCCGCCTCCTGCCGAGCCTGCTGGTGGCACTGAACGGCTGCGCCCGAAGAAGCGGGCGTCCGCCCGCCGCCGGACCACCGCCGCACGGCAGGAGGACCAGACATGAGCCTGCTCGAGGTCGAGGAGCTACGCACCGGGTACGGCGCGCTGCCCGTACTCCAGGGGATCTCGTTCTCGGTCGAGGAGGGGCAGACGGCGGTCATCTTCGGACTCAACGGCGCCGGCAAGACGACGACCGTGAACTGCCTGGCGGGGGTCCTGCGGACCTGGAGCGGCGAGGTCCGCTTCGACGGCCGGCGGATCAGCGGCAAGGATGCTCCGGGCATCGTGCGGGCCGGCATCGCGCTGTCGCCCGAGGGCCGTCGGGTCTGGCCGGGCCTGACGGTGCTGAAGAACCTCGAGCTCGGGGCCTGGGTCCGCAAGGACCAGAAGGCCGTCGCCGAGACCGTCCAGCAGGTCTTCTCCTACTTCCCGCGGCTCGACGAGCGCAAGGAGCAGCTGGCCGGCACGCTCTCCGGCGGCGAGCAGCAGATGCTGGCCATCGGCCGCGCCATCATGAGCAAGCCCCGGTTGCTGATGATCGACGAGGCCTCGCTCGGTCTGTCGCCCAAGCTTGCGCAGACGGTGTTCCAGGTGGTCTCGCAGATCAACACCGACGGCACCACCGTCATCATCGTCGAGCAGAACGTCGGCGTGCTGCCGTACGCCGACCAGGCGTTGATCATGGAGAAGGGCTCGTTGACCTTCGACGGTCGCGGCGAGGAGCTGGAGCGTTCCGGCGAGCTGCGCAGGACCTACCTCGGCGAGACGGCCGACGTCGGATAGCCCGCCTCCGCGCATGGCAGGATGCCCCGAGGGAGGCGCGCAGATGGCACGTATCAACGACGTCGGAGGACTCGAGGGCTTCGGGCTCCCCCAGCCCGAGCTCGACGAGCCGCCGTTCTACGCGGACTGGGAGGCCCACGTGTTCGCGATGAACCGTGCGCTCGTCGGCACCGGGATCTACAACCTCGACGAGTTCCGCGATGCGGTCGAGCGGATTTCGCCGGACCGGTACCTCGCGTCGTCGTACTACGAGAAGTGGTTCCTGGCGATCCAGACGCTGCTCGTCGAGAAGGGCGTGCTGACACAGGAGGAGGTCAGTGCCTGATCTTCTCGCCGGCACCCGGGTGCGCACGGGACATGCCGACCCCGCACACCACACCCGCCTCCCGCGGTACGCCCGTGGAGCGGTCGGCACCGTGCTCGGATCGCACGGTCGGCACCCGCTCGCCGACGACCGGGCGCGTGGCCTGGAGCCCGCGCCGAGCACCACCTACGCCGTCCGCTTTCGCGCCGCCGAGCTGTTCGGCGAGGGGGAGCACGACGTCGTGCTCGACCTCTGGGAGGACTACCTCACCGCCCTCGAGGAGGACGTCAGATGAGCGCGCACTCCTCCGGCGACGCGGCCCTTGCGGCCCGGGTGCGACACGTCGAGGCCCTCCTCGAGAGCCGAGGCCTGGTCGATCCCGTCGAGCTCGACCGGGCGCTGACGGCGTTCCTGAGCAGGGCGTCGCCGGCGAGCGGGGCGCGCGTCGTCGCGCGCGCGTGGGTCGACGGCGCGTTCCGCGAGCGGCTGCTCGTCGATGCGAACGCCGCTCTCCCAGAGCTCGGGCTCTCGATGGGCGGCGGCCTGCAGGAGCAGCGGCTCGAGGTCGTCGAGAACACCGGGACGCGGCACAACGTCATCGTCTGCACGCTGTGCTCCTGCTACCCGATCGCCCTGCTCGGTCCGTCGCCCACCTGGTACAAGAGCGAGGGCTACCGCTCACGCGTCGTGCGCGACCCGCGTGGCGTCCTGCGGGAGTTCGGGTACGACCTGCCGGTCGACGTCGAGGTGACGGTCTGGGACGCCACCGCGGAGACACGGCACATGGTGCTGCCACGCCGGCCGGCCGGCACCGAGGGACTCGACGAGCAGGCGCTTGCCGGACTGGTCACCCGCAACGGACTCATCGGCGTCGCCCCGGTGTAGCTCGGGTCGACCCGCCTCGGTTCGACCACCGGCGGCCCGGCCGGCGGCGAGATGCCGCTACCGGACCCGCACGTCGGTCGACGCGAGGTCGGGCTGGCAGACGCGGCAGGCCTTCAGGTCGCGGCCGCGGGCCTCGTCGGGGGTGAGGTAGGTCATCTCCTCACGGCCGTCCACCAGGCGACAGCCGGGCACGTGGTAGCTCGCCGAGCCCGCCACGACCAGGCCGGACAGGTCGGTGGGGACACCCGGCCGGGCAGCGCTGCGCCGGCTGTCGAGGACGGCGTCGGTGAGCAGGTCCAGTTTCGCCTCGAGCAGGGCCCGGTCCTCGCGTGCGCCCTGGACGACGATCATGGCGGCGCCGAGCACGACCAACGCGATGCCCAGCAGGCCGCCGGAGACGACGTACGGCACCTGGGCCAGGATCGACAGCTGGCTGGCCGCGCCGTTGAAGCCGAGGCCGATCGCCAGCAGGCCGAGCCCGGCCAACAGCAGGCCGGCCTTGCCGCCGAACCTGCCGAAGGAGAAGCCGGGCTTTTTCATCACGTGACTCCAAGGTCGTGGCGGTAGCGGGCTGGCCAGCGTAGAGCGTGTTCCGGCTGCTGATTTCGCCACCCGCGGCCCGATTCCTGCTCCTGCCCGTACGAGGCCACGAGTTCTAGCGTGTCCTGCGCCCGCGCCGCGCCCGCAGGTAGTCGCTCACGACGAACTCGCCGAGCCGGGCCGGGTCGGGCGCGAACACTCTCCCGCCGTTGCGCGCGGCGAGGCGCTCCACGAAGTCCACCAGCCGCGGCTCGTCGTCGAGCAGGAAGACGTTGATGGTCGCGCCGCGCCGGGTGACCCGCTCGACCTCGGCCATCGTCAGCTCGAGCGTCTCCGGCAGCGGCGGCCAGCAGAACTCGGCGTGGCCGCTGCGGGTCAGGTGGGCGGTCGGTTCCCCGTCGGTGACGACCAGGATCACCGGCTCCGCGTCAGGGTGCTGAGCGAGGTGCCGCCCGGCCAGGACCAGGGCGTGCTGGAGGTTGGTGCCCTGGACCCGCTGGGCGTCCAGACCGGCCAGCCGCTCCGGCGTGAGGATCTGCGCATAGTCGCTGAAGCCGATGATCGAGATCGCGTCCTGCGGGTACTTCGTGGTCACCAGTGCATGCAGCGCCAGCGCCGTCGACTTGGCCGTGCCCCAGGCGCCCCGCAGCTCCATCGAGAAGGACAGGTCGACCAGCAGCGCGACCGCTGCGCGGGTCCGCCGCTCGGTCTCGACCACCTCGAAGTCGTCCACGCTCAGCCGGATGCCGGACCCGGCCGGACCGCTGCGCAGGACGGCGTTGCGTACCGTACGGACGACGTCGAGCGGCTGCTCGTCGCCGAACTGCCAGGCGCGGCTCGCGCCCGTGACCTCACCGGCGGCGCCGGCGTCGTGCACGTCGTGCCCGCCGCGCCCAGCCGCCTCGAGCCGTGCGAACACCTTGCGCAGCGCGGTCGCGCCGAGCCGGCGCACCGCCCGCGGGCTCAGCTCGAGCCGGCCGCGGCTGTCACGTACGAGGTAGCCCTGCTCGAGTAGTTCGCGCTCGATCCGGCGCAGCGCGGCGAGGTCGTCCACGGCGCCGCGACCCAGCGCACGCTGCACGGCGGCCTCGTCGATGTCGTCGAGCGACGCGCCGGGGTAGTCCTGGCCGAGCGCCGCCGCGAGGTCGTCGAGATCGGCCAGCTCCTCGAGCGCCGTGGTGGCGTCACCCATGCCCAGTCCCTGCTCGCCGCGCATCCGCTCGCGACCACCCCAGGGCAGGTCTGGCCGCGCGCTGCGCAGCGCGTCGCCGAGCTGGGACATCTGCGCCTGCAGGTCCAGGTCCATCGCGCCCTGCATCAGCTCGGCCAGCTCCTGGCGCTGCTGCGGCGTCAGGGATTCCATCAGCCGCTGCTGGGCGGCGGCCCGGCGGGCGAGGTCGTCGACGAGCTCCTCCAGCGTCTCCGGCTCCGAAGGGAAGAAGTCGCCGTGCTCGGCCATGAACGCCTCGAACTGCTCCTGCGTGTGCTCCCCGCGCGCGTCGGCCGCCAGCATCGCGTTGAGGTCGGCGAGCATGTCCTTGACGGCCTGCAGCGCGGCGGGATCGGTGTTCTCGAGCGCGGCCTTCATGCCGCGGAACTGGCTGTCCAGCACCTCCCGGCGCAGCAGGTCGTCGATCGCCTCGTACGCCTCCCGCGCCTCGGCGCTGCGCCACTCGTAGGGCCGCAGAGCCTGCACGGCCCGCGCGGTGTCGTCCGGCAGCGTGTCGAGCTCGAGTTCGCGCATCCGGGCGGTGTCGGAGGGATCGGGGAACAGCTCCCGGCGTTCGGCCCCGAGCGCCCGGTCGAGCAGCTCGCGGACCTCCTGCAGCGTCCCGTCGAGCTGACCCTTGGAGCGGGCCTGGCGCTGCCGTCTGGCGGCCCCGCGGCGCAGGTCGTCCAGGCCGCGCAGCCCGTCGGTACCGCGGCGCAGCAGGTCGCGCAACGCCTGCCGGGCGCTGGCGCCGTCCAGGACCGCCTCGCCGACCTCGTCCAGCGCCGCAGCGACGTCGTACGGCGGCTCGAGCGGGTCGCGCCCGCCGGACCAGGGGCCGTAGCGGAAGGAGGGGCGGCTCATCCCCGGCCGTTCCTGGCAGCCACGTCAGCCGCCGTAGACGGTCCGGCCGCCGACCTCGTCCTTGGCCAGCCGGCGGTTGAGGTGCAGTCCCTCCAGGGCGAGCTCGACAGCTGCCGCGGCCAGCCCGGGCGACTCCTGCTCGATCCCGAGCCGGGCGAGCAGCCCGGCCAGCCCCGGGAGGGGGCCGAGGCCGGCGAGCAGGTCGGCGGCGGGCACCAGATCGCCGGTCTCGACGGTGCCGCCCTGCTCGAAGCGGGCCTGCAGCCCGGACAGGTCGAGCCCGGCGAGCCGGGCCCGGAAGGTGTCGGCGGTGGCCCTGCGGAGCAGGTGCGCGAGGACCTCGATCTCGCGCCCTTCCTCGGCGGACTCGAACTCCACCTTGCCGCGGGCGGCGGCCACGACGGACGGCAGGTCGCAGACCCGCGCGACCGCCTGCGGTTCGCCGGTGACGGCGGCGCGGCGGACGGCGGAGGCGGCGACGGTCTCGGCGGCCGCCACGGCGAAGCGGGCGCTGACGCCGGACCGCCGGTCCACCTGCGGCGACTCGCGCACCAGCCGGGTCCAGCGGGCGACGATCTCGAGCAGGTGTTCCGGAACCGTCACGCTCGTCCCGGGCCAGCTCAGCTGCGCCTCCTGGGTGATCAGGCCGACCTCGTCGGCCAGCTCGAGCGGGTAGTGGGTGCGCACCTCCGCGCCGAAGCGGTCCTTGAGCGGGGTGATGATGCGGCCGCGGTTGGTGTAGTCCTCCGGGTTCGCGCTGGCGACCAGGAGCAGGTCCAGCGGCAGCCGCAGGGTGTAGCCGCGGACCTGGATGTCGCGCTCCTCCATGACGTTCAGCAGCGCCACCTGGATGCGTTCGGCGAGGTCGGGCAGCTCGTTGACGCTGAAGATGCCGCGGTTGGTGCGGGGGACCAGCCCGTAGTGGACGGTCTCCGGGTCACCGAGCGTGCGGCCCTCGGCGACCTTGATCGGGTCGATGTCGCCGATGAGGTCTCCGACGGAGGTGTCGGGGGTGGCGAGCTTCTCGCCGTAGCGCTCGCTGCGGTGCCGCCACTCGACCGGCGTGTGGTCGCCGAGCTCCGCGACCACCCGGCGGCCGGCGGGGGTGATCGGGGAGTACGGGTGCTCGTTCAGCTCGGAGCCGGCCAGCACCGGCGTCCACTCGTCGAGCAGCCCCACCAGGGTGCGGATGAGGCGGGTCTTGCCCTGACCGCGCTCGCCCAGCAGCACCAGGTCGTGACCGGCGAGCAACGCGCGCTCGACCTGCGGCAGGACGGTCTCGTCGAAGCCGAGGATCCCGGGGAAGGCGGTCAGGCCGGCGGACAGCCGGGCGAGCAGGTTGTCGCGTACCTCGGCCTTGACCGTCTTGTGGACATGGCCGGCGGCGCGCAGCCCGGCAACCGTCGTGGGTGCAGGGGCGGCGCTCGTCACCGCCCGACCCTACGTCCGGTTCCGCTCCCCCGCACGGCTCGTGGGGCTGACCTGGGGCCGCCGCTTGCCGGAGGGGAGAGGATGGGGGCATGGCGTGCTTCGGGGACGGACTGGCAATCGGCGGCGACCTGCTGCATGCGGCCGAGGAGGCGACGGCGCGGGCGCTGGTTCCTCTCGGTGGCCGGGCGCCGGACCTGCTCTGCGTGTTCGTCGCCGGTGCCGATCCCGAGGACGTGGCGGCGGCGTTCGGGCACGCGGCGCAGGTCTCGGCCGCCGGGGCGACGATCGGCTGCAGCGCAGGAGGGGTCATCGGCGGTGCACACGGCGTCGAGGGACGGGCGGCGGTGAGCGTCTTCGCCGCGGTGCTGCCGGACGTGCGGCTGCGGGCGTTCCACCTCGAGGTCCTGACCTCCGAGGAGGGCGCCGCGGTGATCGGTCTGCCGGAGCCGGACGGCGACGACGTGGCCGTGCTGCTCGCGGACCCGTACAGCTTCCCGGCCGAGGGCTTCCTGGACCAGGTGAACGTCGCGCTGCCCGGGCTCCCGGTCGTCGGTGGCCTTGCGGGCGGTGCGCGCGGTGCCGGCTCGACCCGGCTGCTCGTCGACGGCCGGGTGGTCGATCGCGGCGCAGTCGGCGTGCTGGTGCAGGGCGCCGGCCTGCGCACGATCGTGAGCCAGGGCTGCCGCCCCGTCGGCCCGCCGATGACCGTCACCGCAGCCGCAGGCAACGTGCTGCGCGAGCTGGCGGGGGTGCCGGCGCTGCAGCGTCTGGAGCAGCTGCTCGCCGAGCTGTCACCGGCCGACCAGGCGCTGGCCCGCTCGGGCCTGCAGATCGGCATCGCGATGGATGAGTACGCCGAGGAGCACGACTTCCTCGTCCGCGCGATCCTGGGCGTCGAGCGGGAGACCGGCGGCGTCGTCGTCGGCGACCTGGTGGAGGTGGGACGGACCGTCCGGCTGCAGGTGCGGGACGCGGATGCCGCCGACGCCGACCTGCGCGCGCTGCTGGCCGGCTATCGGCGGGTGAGCCGCGACACGCCGGCCGGCGGCGTGCTGCTGTTCTCCTGCAACGGCAGGGGGGCACACCTGTTCGGGGCCTCCCACGGCGGCGCCGACCATGACCCCGCGCTGGTGCGGGAGGAACTCGCCGCCCCGGGCATCGCCGGCTTCTTCGCCGGAGGTGAGCTGGGGCCGGTCGGCGGGCGCAACCACCTGCACGGCTTCACCGCCTCCGTGCTGGCCTTCCCCTGCTGAAGCCGCGGGCACGGCCGGCCGAGGGTGCGGTCAGCCGGTGTACGGCTCCGCGGACAGCAGCTCGACGGTCATCGAGCCGCCGTTCGGCAGGGTGTAGCTGACGGAGTCGCCCACCTTGGCACCGGTCAGGGCCAGGCCGAGCGGGGACTGCGCGGAGTAGACCGGCATCGAGACCTTGTCCTCGCGCGAGCCGATCAGGAAACGCTCGGTCTCGTCGTCACCGGCGTACTTCACCTCGACCACCATGCCGGGGCCGGCCACGCCGGCGCTGGTCGGTGCCTCGCCGACCTTGGCCTCGCGCAGCAGCTGGGTCAGCTGACGGATGCGGGCCTCGAGCTTGCCCTGCTCGTCCTTGGCGGCGTGGTATCCGCCGTTCTCCTTGAGGTCGCCCTCCTCGCGGGCCGCCTCGATCTTCGCCACGATGTCGGCGCGGCGCGGACCCTTGGCCTCCTCGAGCTCGGCAGACAGCCGGTCGAAGGCCTCCTGGGTGAGCCAGGGTGTCGACGGGGCGGACTGGGTGCTCATGGTGCTTCCCTCACAGAAGTCGGGGTGCAGGTCTTTCGATGCTACGGGGCGGGCGTCGTCGACGGGACCGGTTCGGCGCTGCACCCGGCCGACTCGCCGGTCACCGCGCGGGCCGTGGTGGCCAGGTCGTGCTCGCCCCGGACGACACGGTCAAGGGTGCCGCGCGCGTCGACGACGACGATGTCCCGGCCGACCTCCGCACCGTCGGACCCGCGGGCGCGCAGGAGGCAGTAGGCCGGCGAGCCGGGCGTCTTGACCACCTCGAGATCGATGCGCACCACCTCGTCCGACAGCACCTGGAAGTCGATGACGCGGGCCCGTACCTGTTCGGTGAAGAAGCGGGCATAGAGAACGGTGCCGATGCCCGTCAGCAGGGCGACGAACAGCACCGAGAGCACGAGGGCGGTCAGCCGCGCGCCGAGCAGCGACGGCTCGTCGTAGCGCCCCGCGGGACGGCGTCGGGAGGGGCGGGGGGAGGACACGGGACTCCTGCGGTGGCTGTCGGTGTTGGGACTACGTGACGATGGTCCCCCGGTCCGGATCAGGAGGCACAACCGCGTGGTCGATCAGCTACGGCTCATGTGCGTGCACGCACACCCCGACGACGAGTCGAGCAAGGGCGCGGCCACGATGGCCCGCTACGCGAGCGAGGACGTCGACGTCCTGGTGGTGACGCTGACGGACGGCTCGCGCGGTTCGGTGCTCAATCCCGCCATGGACCGGCCCGAGGTGCTGGCCGACATCACCGGGATCCGGGCCCAGGAGATGGAGCGGGCCCGCGAGATCCTCGGGGTGCGCCAGGTCTTCCTCGGCTACGTCGACTCCGGTCTGCCGGAGGGCGACCCGCTGCCGCCGCTGCCGGAGGGCTGCTTCGCCACCGGCGACCTCGAGGAGCAGACCGAGGCGCTGGTCCGGGTCGTGCGCCGCGAGCGGCCGCACGTCATGACGACCTACGACGAGAGCGGGGGCTACCCGCACCCGGACCACGTCCGCTGCCACCAGGTGTCGGTCGCCGCCTTCGAGGCGGCCGGCGACCCCGACCGGTTCCCCGACGTGGGGGAGCCCTGGCAGCCGCTGAAGCTGTACTACAACCTGACGTTCCACAAGGGCCGGATCCAGGCGCTGCACGACGCGATGGTCGAGCGCGGGATCGAGTCGCCGTACGGTGACTGGCTCGACAGGTGGGAGGACAAGCCGGCCGATGCCGAGCGGCTGACCACCTCCGTGCCGTGCGCGGAGTTCTTCAAGGTCCGGGACGCGGCGCTGATCGCGCACGCCACGCAGGTCGATCCCACCGGCCGCTGGTTCGCCTGCCCGCTGGACCTGCAGGAGACCTGCTGGCCGAGCGAGGACTTCCAGCTGGCCCGGTCGCTGGTCGACACGACGCTGCCCGAGGCCGACCTGTTCGCCGGTGTCCGGGAGCGGGTGACGTCGTGAGCCTGCTGCTGCTCGCCGTGGTCGAGGAGGAGGACATCGGCACCGGCCCCATCGGCCTGGTCATCATCTTGTTCATGCTGATCGCCACGGCTCTGCTGATCCGCAACATGAGCGGCCGGATCAAGCGCCTGCCGCGGGAGTTTCCGGACCAGGACCCGAAGGACGAGGCACCGAAGGACTGACGGCGGTCACTCCTCGTGCTGTCCCGACCTCCCCCTCTTGACCTGCGAGCGCTGCCGCTTGCCCTCGAGGCGGCGCTCCTTCGAGCCCTTCGTCGGTCGGGTCGGCCGCCGTGCGGGAGGAGGCGGCGCCACCGCCTCCCGGAGCAGCTGCGTCAGCCGTTGCTCGGCCGCCTCGCGGTTCTGCAGCTGGGAGCGGTGCTCGGACGCGGCCACCGTCAGCACCCCGTCGACCAGACGGCCGGCCAGCCGCTCCAGCGCCCGTGCCCGCAGGTACCCGCTCAGCGACGGCGACCGGGCGACGTCGAAGGACAGCTCGGCCCGGCTGTCGGTCGTGTTGACGCCCTGCCCGCCCGGGCCGGAGGAGCGCGAGAAGCGCCAGGACAGCTCCGCCTCGGGTACGGTCAGCCGCGGCGTGATCACGAGCGGTCCGGGCACGGCGCCAGTCTCCACCGCCGGTCGGCTGCACCCAGCAGGGCGTCACCGGTGTTTGCCGACGGGTGCGGTGGCAAGGGGTCGCTCAACCCGTCCAGGAGGGCACCGATGGCCAGACACACGGCGCCGGCAGAGGCCGACGCCCGCACCGAGCAGAAGACGAGCACGCTGTCGACCGTCGTCGTGCACGGCTCGGACATCTCGGTCGAGCGCGCCTACAAGGAGCTGCCGCTGGCCGAGACCCGCTCGCAGGTCGGCGGCGTGGACCTGCCCGCGCTGCTCGCCGGCGGCCTGGCCGGTCTCGGCACCGCCGCGCTGCTCGGCGGGCTGCTCGGCGCCGTCGCGAGTGCGGCCGTGGACCCCGAGGGCCAGGCGCTGCCCGCGCTGGTCACCGCTGCGCTCGTGCTGGCCGTCTCCGGCCTGCTCGCAGGCTGGACCGCCGGCCGCGCCGCGCGCTACGACGGCGGGCGCAACGGGCTGCTCGCCGGATTGCTGCTCCTCCTGCTCGTCGGCCTGCTCGCGGGTGCCGTGACCATGGGCGTCAGCGCCGCCGACCTCGAACTCCCGTCGCCGGCTGAGGGAGACCGACTCGCTGTCACCGCGCTGGTGACCGGCCTCGTCGGGACGGCGCTCGCGCTGCTGGCTGCAGCTCTCGCGGGCCGCGCGGCCGCCCGGTGGCACCGATCGGTGGACGACCTGCTGCTCGGCACCCGTCCGGGCGCTGTCGCACCCGCACCCGTCCTGGAGGTGCGCCGGTGAACGGGGACGGGCGCCCGTCGGAGGAGCAGCCGCGGGTGGACGACGAGCGGGAGCAGCAGCGGCTGGCCCGCGAGCAGCTCGACGCGGTCGGCGCGCGCAAGCAGGTCGACGTCGAGCGCGCGACGCAGCGGGCCGAGCGGGGGACCGAGCACGCCGACGTCGACCGGCACCCCGTCACCGACCCGGCGACCGACAGCGGCCGGGTGGAGACGCTCCCGGACGGCAGCCTGTCCATCCCCGTCTTCGAGGAGCAACTGGTCGTCACGAAGCGGCTCATCGTGCGTGAGCGGGTCGTCGTCCGCAAACACACGGTGTACGAGGAGCACGAGGTCTCCGCAGATCTGCGCCGAGAGAGCCTGGAGATCGACTCCGGGCGCGACGCGGGCGGCGGCGGGACCTGGCGCTAGGCCGTTCGGGGCTGCCTGCAGCGGGGAGGATGGGCGGCATGCCGAACCGCCTCGCCTCGTCCACCAGCCCGTACCTGCTGCAGCACAAGGACAACCCGGTCCGCTGGTGGGAGTGGTCGCCGGATGCCTTCGCCGAGGCCGAGCGGCGCGGCGTGCCGGTCCTGCTCTCGATCGGCTACGCCGCCTGCCACTGGTGCCACGTGATGGCGCACGAGTCGTTCGAGGACGAGGCGACCGCGGCGTACATGAACGAGAAGTTCGTGAACGTCAAGGTCGACCGCGAGGAGCGGCCGGACGTCGACGCGGTCTACATGGAGGCCGTGCAGGCGATGACCGGCCACGGCGGCTGGCCGATGACCAGCTTCCTCACCGCGAAGGGCGAGCCGTTCTTCTGCGGCACCTACTGGCCGCTGGAGCGCAGGCACGGGATGCCCAGCTTCCGCGAGGTGCTGCAGTCGGTCTGGCAGACCTGGGAGACCCGCCGCGGCGAGGTGGAGGCCGCGGGCGCCGAGGTCGTGCAGCGACTGTCCCGTGAGCCGGGCGGCGCCACCGCCGAGATCACCCCCGAGCTGCTGGACTCGGCATTCGCCAACCTGCGCGCGTCGTACGACGGCGTGCACGGCGGGTTCGGCGGCGCGCCGAAGTTCCCGCCGTCGATGGTGCTGGAGTTCCTGCTCCGGCACGGCGCACGGACGGGGCAGGGGATCGAGCTGGTCGAGCACACCTGCCGCGCGATGGCCGCCGGCGGGATGTACGACCAGCTCGCCGGCGGCTTCGCCCGCTACTCCGTGGACGCGCAGTGGGTGGTCCCGCACTTCGAGAAGATGTTGTACGACAACGCGTTGCTGCTGCGGGTCTACACCCACCTGTGGCGCGCCACCGGGTCGGAGTCGGCGAAGCGGGTCGCGCTGGAGACGGCGGACTTCCTGCTGCGCGACCTGCGGACGGAGCAGGGCGGCTTCGCCTCGGCGCTGGACGCCGACACCGAGGGGGAGGAGGGCCTGACCTACGTCTGGACACCGGCCCAGCTGGTCGACGCGGTGGGCGAGCAGGACGGCCGCTGGGCGGCCGAGCAGTTCGACGTGACGCAGCAGGGCACCTTCGAGCACGGGGCCTCGGTGCTGCAGCGGCTGGCCGAGCCGGACGACTCGGAGCGCTACGAGCGGGTGCGCGCCCGGCTGCTGGAGGTGCGGGCGGTGCGTCCGCAGCCGGCCCGGGACGACAAGGTGGTGGCTGCGTGGAACGGCCTGGCGATCGCCGGGCTCGCCGAGGCAGGGGTGCTGTTCGACCGGCCCGACCTGGTGGCGGCCGCGACCGCCTGCGCCGAGCTGCTGCGGGACCTGCACGGGGTCGACAGCCGGCTGCTGCGGACCTCTATCGATGGTCGCGCCGGCCGCAATGCCGGCGTGCTGGAGGACTACGGCGACCTGGCCGAGGGGCTGCTGGCGCTGTTCTCCGTGACCGGTGACCTGTCGCGGCTGGCCGACGCGCGGGCGCTGCTCGACGTCGTGATCGAGCACTTCGCCGACGGCCATGGCGGCTTCTACGACACCGCCGACGACGCCGAGCAGCTGGTGCGCCGCCCGCAGGACCCGACCGACAACGCCACACCGAGCGGCCTCGCCGCCGCCGCCGGGGCGATGCTGACGCTCTCGGCGATGACAGGCGAGGAGCGCTACCGGACGGCGGCCGAGGCTGCGCTGCAGACGGTCGCGCCGCTGATGAACCGGCACGCCCGGTTCGCCGGCTGGGCAGCAGCCGTCGGCGAGGCGCTGCTCGCGGGCCCCGCGGAGGTGGTCGTGCTGGACCGTCCCGACCTGCTCGAGGTCGCCTACCGTGCCACCTCACCCGGGGCGGTGGTGGTGACTGCCGGGCCGTTGGCCGCCGGGCGCGAAGCGGGAGCGGCGTACGTCTGCCGGGGCTTCGTCTGCGAGCTGCCGACCACCGACGCGGGCCGGCTGCGCGAGCAGCTCGGGAGTCTTGCCTGACCGGATGAACCGTTCGAAGCTCCCGGTGCGACAGGTGTGGTGACAGCAACCGACCGCTTCGGGGGAGACCAGCATGCACCGCTCCGCACACCGCCTGACCACTACCACCGCCCTGCTCCTGGGGGTCGCCGCGACCGCCACCGTCACCGGCTCACCGGTCGCCGCGGACCCGGCAGATCGAGTCGTCGTCGAGGGCCCTCTCGTCGACTACGCCGACTCCTGGGACGAGGACGCGCGCGCCCGGGTGCAGGCGGTCTACGACGGAGCCGGTCGCAGCACCGTGCAGCTGCACGTGTGGGGGCTGGCGCCGGACACCGATTACGGCGCGCACGCGCACACGAACCCGTGCGGTGCGGCGGGGGCGGACGCCGGTCCGCACTTCCAGCACGAGCCCGACCCGGTGAGTCCCTCCACCGACCCGGAGTACGCGAACCCGTCCAACGAGATCTGGCTCGACCTGACCACGAACAGCGCGGGGCATGGCGTCGCGACGACACGGGTTCCTTGGCAGTTCTCGCAGACACGGCGCGCCCGGTCGGTCATCCTGCACGTCGAGCACACGCACACGGGGCCGCAGGACTCGGGTGTCGCCGGGGCGCGGCTGGGTTGCCTCGACGTCCCGTTCTAGTGCTCACTGCCGGGGGGGTCGCAGTGGCAGCACCGGACGCGGGCGGCGCCCGGGACGACGCGCAGCTGCTCTGCGACGTCGCGGCCGGCTCCCGCGACGCTCTCGCCGAGCTCTACCGGCGGCACACGCCCTGGCTCCTGTTGCGGCTGCAGCGGCGGTGCCCGGATCCCGGGCTGGTCGACGAAGTCCTGCAGGACACCTTCGTCGCGATCTGGCGCGGCGCCGGCCGGTGGAGCGGCCAGGGCCAACCGGCCGCCTGGATGTGGGGGATCGCGGTGCGCAGGCTGGTCGACGCGGTACGGCGTTCGCCCCGGACGCCGGTGCTGCTCGCGGACGTGAACGGCCATGTCTTCGAGCGGCAGGCGGTCGCCTCGGCCGAGGAGCTGGTTCTGCTCGGCGTCGAACACGGCGACCTCGCCGGAGCTCTCGGCCGGCTCTCACCGGAGCTGAGAGCGGTGGTCCAGGCGACCGTCCTCGACGGGCTCACGACGCGCGAGGCGGCCCAGCTGCTCGGCATTCCCGCCGGCACGGTCAAGACCCGCATGATGCGCGCCCGCGCGGCGCTGCGAGAGGAGTTGGCATGATCAGCTGGCACCTGGACGAGGACCTGCTGGAGCGCTACGTCGCCGGAGTGGCGCCGCCTGTGCTCGCCGCCTCCCTCGAGGCGCACGTCGTGGGATGCGCCGCCTGCCGCGCCCGGATGGTGCCGGTCGTGGACCTGTCGCGGCTCGACCGGGTGTGGGACGAGATCGTCGAGCGCCTCGACGCACCCGTCCCCGCGCTCGTCGAGCGGCTGCTGCTGCGGCTGGGCATCCCGGACGGTACGGCCCGGCTGCTCGCGGCGACGCCGTCCCTGCGCGGCGCCTGGTTCGCAAGCCTCGGCGCCGTCCTCGCGCTGGCTCTGGCCTCCGCGCACGCCACCGAGCGCGGCATCCTGGTGTTCCTCGTGCTCGCGCCGCTGCTGCCGCTCGTCGGTGTCGCCGCCGCGTTCTCGCCGCTGACCGATCCCGTGCACGAGGTCGCGGCGGCATCGCCGTACTCCTCCTTCCGGCTGCTCGTCGTGCGCAGCACCGCTGTCCTCGCGGCGACGGTCCTGCTCATCGGCGCTGCCGCGGTGCTCCTGCCGGGTGCGCCGTGGCTCGCGGCGGCATGGCTGCTCCCGGCCCTGGCGCTCACGTCGGCGACCCTCGCGCTCGCGACGTGGTTCGAGCCGCTGCGCAGCGCGCTCGCCCTCGCCGCGGGGTGGATCGCCGTCGTGTCGCCTGCGCTGGCTCCGGGCCGGGATCCGCTGGCGGTCGTCGGGGCCGAGGCGCAGCTGCTCAGCCTCGTCGTCCTGCTCGCGGCGCTGGCGCTGGTCGTCGTCCGCCGCAACGCCCTCGCCGCACCGCTCGGAGGATCGGCATGACCGCCGTCCGCGCGACCTCGCTCGTCAAGTCCTACGGCAGGAAGCGCGCCCTTGACGGGGTCACGCTGAGCGCCGGAACCGGCGTCACCGGGCTGCTCGGCCCGAACGGCGCCGGCAAGACCACGCTGCTGCGTGTCGTCGCGACGGTTCTCGCGCCCGATGCCGGGCAGCTTCGCCTGCTCGGGCTGGACCCTGCCGACCCGCAGGAGCGGGTGGAGATCCGACGCCGGCTCGGCTACCTGCCGCAGGAGCCCGGCTTCCACCGCGCGTTCACCACCTTCGAGATGATCGACTACGTCGCCGTCCTGAAGGAGCACACCGACCGGCGGGCCCGGCACGACGAGGTGCGGCGGGTGCTGGGGCTGGTCGGGCTGGAGGACGTCGCAGGCAAGAAGGTGCGGGCGCTGTCGGGCGGTATGCGTCGCCGGCTCGGCCTCGCGCAGGCCCTGCTCGGGGAGCCGGGGCTGCTCGTCCTGGACGAGCCGACGGCCGGGCTGGACCCGGAGCAGCGGCTGCGCTTCCGCGACCTGATGTCGCAGGCGGGGGAGCAGCGCGCGGTGCTGCTGTCGACGCACCAGACCGAGGACGTCGCGGCGCTGTGCTCCTGCGTCGTCGTCGTCGACCGCGGCCGGACGCTGTTCACCGGGACGGTGCCCGAGCTTGTCGCCGTCGCCGCCGACCGGGTGTGGGTGGACGAGGTCCGGGATCCGGCGGCGCTGGCCGGCTGGCGGCTCGGCTCGGGGCTGTTCCACCACGTCGGCGACCCGCCGCCCGGGGCGCAGCTCGTCGACGCCACGCTCGAGGACGGCTACCTGCTGCTGCTCGGCGGACGGCCGGCGGAGGTGGCGGTGTGAGCGTGGCCCTGCGGGAGCGGCGGGCGGGCGTCGCTCCTCCGGAGGCCTTCCGGCCGGTCCCGTCCCTGCGGGTGGCGGCCGCGCTCGCCGTGCCCGAGGCGTGGCGGATCGTCCGCCACCCGGTCGCGCTGGTGGGCCTGACCCTGCACCTCGTGCTGTTCACGTCCGTCGCGGACAACGGGCCGCGCGACGCGTTCGACGTGATGTCGACGGCATCGACCTTCTTCTACGGCGTGTTCGTCTTCTTCGCCGCCAACCTGGTCGCGACCCGGACCCGTCGGGACGGCAGCCGGGAGATGCTCGCCCCGCTGGCGGCCGGGGAGCACGAGCGGACCCTCGCGCTGTGCCTGGCGTCGCTCGGACCGACGCTGCTGAACGTCGTGCTCAACGCCACCGGGTACCTGATGCTCGAGCTGCGGGGGCTGTTCGAGGTGCACCCGACGTTCTGGCACCTCGCTCAGGGGCCGCTCACGGTGTTCGGCGCGGCGCTACTCGGCGTCATGGTCGCGCGATGGGCGCCTTACCCGGGCATGGCACTCGTGGTCATGGTCGCGATGTTCGCGTGGAACATCTGGCAGAGCAACGACGGGATCGGCGCGGGCCTGCTCGGCACGTACGTGTCCTGGGCGGTGTACGGACCCGGAACGGCCTGGTACGGAGTGCACCCGGGATCGCCCGCCTGGCACGCCGCCTACCTCGCCGCGCTCTGCGGCATGGCAGCGGCGGGCGCCGTCCTGCGGACCAGCTCCCGCCCCTGGCGGGTGCTGCCGGTCGGCGCGGCGTGCACTGCGGCCGCCGTCCTGACCGGATGGGCGCAGCTGCCGTGACCGGTGACGCGCTGCTTGCGGCCGATCTCGACGAGGCCACTCCTTCGCGCGAGTGGCCGGCTGCCGTCCAGCTCGCCCGCGGCGAGGCCTGGCGGATCGTCCGGCACCCGATAGCCCTCGCCGGGCTGGCTCTCAACCTCGCCGTGATCGTGGCGGTCGGCAGCGACGGGGGCCGGTCGGCGTTCTCCGGCGTCACCACCGGCTCCACCTTCTACTCAGGCGTGTTCACCTACTTCGCGGCCAACCTGGTCACGACCCGGGAACGGCGGTCGGGGGCGGACGAGCTGCTGGCGCCGCTGCCGGCCGGCCCGCACGCCCGGACAATCGGTCTGTGCCTGGCCGCACTCGGTCCCGCGCTGCTGAATGCCGCTCTCGTCACGCTGGCGTTCGCAGTGTTCGCGATGCGCGACATGTTCATCGTGACGCCGTCGTTCTGGCACCTCGCGCAGGGCCCTCTCACCGTGCTCGGTGGCGCGCTGCTCGGCGTGATGGTCGGGCGCTGGGCCCCCTACCCCGGCGTCGCCCTCGTCATGATGGTGGCAATGGTCGCGTTCAACGTGGCCGTCAGCAACGGCGCCGAGCAGTACCGCAGCCTGGGCACCGAGGTCAGCTGGGCCCGGTGGGGTCCGAACAACGAGTCCGACGGCTGGTACGGCTACTACCCCGGTTCGGTCGCGTGGCACGACGCGTACCTGCTCGCGCTCTGCGGCATGGCCGCGGCCGGGGCGCTGCTGCGGACGGCCGCCTCGCGGCTGCCTGTCCTGGTGGCCGGCGGCCTGCTGACGGCGGCCATGCTGGCTGCCGGTTGGGCGCAGCTGCCGTGACCGATCGGCTCCGCTGGTCCTGGCGCGCCCTGTCGCGCCGGTCGTTGCTCGGCGGCTGCGCGGCGGCGGCAGCGCTGGGCGTGGCGGCCAGCGGCTCGCTCGACGACCCGTTCGGGGCAGTGCTGGTCCTGCGCGGCGCCGCGGTACTGCTCGCGTGCGCCGTCGCGTTCGCCGTGGACGACCCGTCGTACGACGTCCTCGCGGCCTCGCCCACGCCACTGCGCCGGCGGGTCCTGGCCCGGGTGGGGCTGGCGGGCGCGGTCGCGGCCGGCATCTGGTGCGGCCTGCTGCTCCTCGCCGCGGCCGTGGGCGGCGATGTCCCGGCCGCCGCGCTGAGCCTGGAGGCCGCGGCTCTGGCATCGCTCGCAGCCGCCGGTGCCGTCGTCCTCCAGACCTGGCGCGGCATCGCCGAGCCAGGTCTGCTCATGGCGCCCGCCGTCGCAGGAGCGGTCCTGGCGGCGAACCTGCTGCCGGCCCGGTGGGCGCTGCTGGCCCCGGCTCCCGGCGCGCCGGGGTGGGAGGCCGCGCACCAGCGCTGGACCGCGGTCCTGTGTCTCGCGGTGCTCCTGGCCGCCGTGGGGACCCGGGACAGGGCCGCGGGGCGATCAGCCGGGGCGGGCGCCGGTCAGGACGAGGCGCCGTAGGTCGCGAACGAGACGGCGACGTAGTGCGTCGCGAAGGCGAGCACGGTGAACGCGTGGAAGACCTCGTGGAAGCCGAACCACTGCGGTGAGGGGTCCGGCCGGCGCAGCGCATAGACCACCGCACCGAGGCTGTAGAACAGCCCGCCGAGCAGGAGCAGCACCACGACCCGCAGCCCCCCCGCCTCCTGTAGTTGCGGCAACACCCCGAGGGCGACCCAGCCGAGCACGAGGTAGAGCGCCACGAACAGCCACCGGGCCGGGCGGCGGACCGTGTTGCGCAGGACCACACCCACCGCCGCGCCGCCCCAGACGACGCCGAAGACGACCCAGCGGACGGTGCCCTCGAGCAGGAGCAGCGAGAAGGGGGTGTAGGTCCCGGCGATGAGGATGAAGATCATCGAATGGTCGAGCCGCCTCATGACCTCGTTGCCCCGCCGACCCCACGAGCGCCGGTGGTAGGCGGCCGATGTGCCGAACAGCGCAGCCACGCTCAGGGCGTAGACGAGCGCGGCGGCCCGGGCGCGGCCGCCCTCGGCCAGGCAGACCAGGGCTGTCCCGGTGACCAGCGAGACGGCGAACGCGGCCTGGTGCAGCACACCGCGCAGCCGCGGCTTGATCGCTGCCGCCAGCTCGGAAACCTTGGCTTCCACGGCATCGTGCATGTGTCTCCTGCGTGTCGTACGGGTGGCGGATCTCACATGGGGCGTCGAGCAGCCCGGGATAGAATCCTCTCATTCGTCCGCCCAGGAACATGCCTGCGGGCTCCTGTCGCGGGACACCTCGACGGAGAGGCAGACATGACGAAGTCGCCCACGATGCCCGGGCTGGACTCGCCCCCCACGGACAATGCCAAGCTGGTCGAGTGGGTGCGCGAGATCGCGCTACTGACCAAGCCCGACCGGGTCGTGTGGTGCGACGGCTCCGAGCAGGAGTGGCAGCGGCTCACCGCACTGCTCGTCGACAACGGCACCTTCGTGAAGCTGGACGAGAGCAAGCGCCCGAACAGCTTCTACGCCACTTCCGACCCGAGCGACGTGGCCCGTGTCGAGGACCGCACGTTCATCTGCTCGGCGCAGGAGCAGGACGCGGGTCCCACCAACAACTGGATGGCGCCGGACGAGATGAGGGCCACCCTCGCGCCGCGGTTCGACGGCTCGATGCGCGGGCGCACGATGTACGTCGTCCCGTTCTGCATGGGCCCGCTCGGCTCGACGATCAGCCAGCTCGGCGTCGAGATCACCGACAGCCCGTACGTCGTCGTCTCCATGAGGATCATGACCCGGATGGGCAAGGCGGCGCTCGACGAGATCGGCACGGACGGCTTCTTCGTCCCCGCGGTGCACACGGTGGGGGCGCCGCTCGAGCCCGGCCAGGCAGACGTGCCCTGGCCCTGCAGCGACACCAAGTACATCGTCCACTACCCCGAGACCCGCGAGATCTGGTCTTACGGAAGCGGATACGGCGGCAACGCTCTGCTGGGCAAGAAGTGCTTCGCGCTGCGCATCGCCTCGGTGATGGCCCGCGACGAGGGGTGGTTGGCCGAGCACATGCTCATCCTCAAGCTCACCCCGCCGGGCGGTGAGCCGCGCTACGTGACGGCCGCTTTCCCGAGCGCGTGCGGCAAGACCAATTTGGCGATGCTCCAGCCGAGCATCCCCGGCTGGAAGGTCGAGACCGTCGGCGACGACATCGCCTGGATGCGCTTCGGCGAGGACGGCCGGCTCTACGCCATCAACCCGGAGGCCGGCTTCTTCGGCGTGGCGCCCGGCACCGGCGAGGGCACCAACGCCAACGCCGTGAGAACCTTCTACGGAAACTCGATCTTCACCAACGTCGCCCTCACCGACGACGGGGACGTGTGGTGGGAGGGCCTGACGGAGCAGCCGCCGGCCCACCTGACCGACTGGAAGGGCAACGACTGGACTCCGGCCTCCGGCACGCCGGCGGCCCACCCGAACGCGCGCTTCACCACCCCCGCCGGACAATGTCCGACGATCGCGCCGGAGTGGGAGGACCCGAAGGGCGTCCCGATCTCGGCGATCCTGTTCGGTGGCCGGCGCGCCACCGCCGTACCGCTGGTGACGGAGTCCTTCGACTGGCAGCACGGCACGTTCCTCGGTGCGTCGGTCTCCTCCGAGACCACGGCCGCGGCGGCCGGTGCAATCGGGCAGTTGCGCCGCGACCCGTTCGCCATGTTGCCGTTCTGCGGCTACAACATGGGCGACTACATGGCGCACTGGCTCGCGATCGGCGAGCAGGCCGACCCGGCCAAGCTGCCGCGCCTGTACTACGTCAACTGGTTCCGCAAGGACGCGGAGGGCCGCTGGCTGTGGCCCGGATTCGGTGAGAACAGCCGGGTGCTGAAGTGGATCGTCGACCGGCTGGAGGGCACCGTCGACGGCGTCCGGACCCCCATCGGCGTGCTCCCGGCGGCCGGTGAGCTCTACCTCGACGGCCTCGACGTCCCCGAGCGCGACCTGGACCTGCTGCTGTCGGTCGACGTCGAGGTGTGGAAGCAGGAGGCGGCGCTGATGCCGGAATACTTCGGCCAGTTCGGCGACCGCCTGCCGCAGGCGATCGCCGACGAGCACGCCGCACTCGTGGAGCGGCTCGCGCGGAGCTGACCGGCTCGCCGGACCCGAACGCCGTGCCGCGGGACCGCGTTCGGCCTGTCGGCGGTTGCTTCGGCGTCGCGGCGGAAAGAATGGCTCCGCCATGGCAGACGTGACGTGTACCGACGGGTCGGTGCTGACGGTCGTGCCGGTGCCGTGCCTGGACCGCAGCAAAGTGCCGTACGAGGTGACGCTCCGGATGCTGCGTCACGGCGTGCCCTTCGGTGAGGTCGGACAGCGCTGCGGCTTCTTGCTGGCCAGCACGGCGCTGCGACTGCGTGCCGCACGCGAGACCGATCAGGAGTTCCCGGCCGGCGCCCTCGAAGCGGGCCTTCGGGCCTGGGCGGCGGACGCCGACACCGACGCCGACCAGGCCTGGCGTGCCTTCCAGCACTACGTACCGCGTGAGCGGGAGCTGTTCTCGTTCCTGTCCCGCGACCCGGACGACGTCTGCGCCAGCGGTGAGCTGCGGGTGTGGGTGCGTGACGTGCGGACCTGGCTGCAGCCCGGAGCGGACGGCGGGCGCGGGCGGTGGCGGCTGCGCCGCCACGCCGTCCTGGACGCCTGGGGCTCGGACGGCGTCGGTGTGCGGGCGGTCCTCTGCAGCGACGAACTGCTCGCGCTGCTGGAGCAGCTGCTCACCGAGTGTGCCGCGGTCGGCGCCGCCCCGGAGCGCGAGATCGACCTGCGTGGGGTCCGCCGGCCGGTCGGCTGAGGCCGGACCGGCCGCAGCGCGGCGGATCGCCTCGCGCAGGCTCCGGCCGGCCCGAGCGGGACGGATAGGCTTGCCGAAGGGTCCGGCCGGGCCGGCCGGAACGGGGAGGCGGACGGTGGGGCTGCGCGACCTGGCCTATGGCCTCTACGAGCGCCGTTTGGCCTCCGCGCTCGAGCGTTCCGGCGCTGCTGTTCCCCGCCACGTGGGAGTGATCGTCGACGGCAATCGCCGCTGGGCCAAGGAGCTCGGCCTCGACGACCCGAACTCCGGCCACCGCGCCGGCGCCCGCAAGATCCGGGACCTGCTCGGCTGGTGTGACTCGGCCGGGGTCGAGCTGGTCACCTTGTGGCTGCTGTCGACGGACAACCTGAGTCGCCCCGAGCCCGAGCTCGCCCCGCTGCTCCGCATCATCGAGAAGCTGGTCAGCGATCTCGCCGGGCCGCAGGACCGCTGGACCCTGCGGATCGTCGGTGCGCTGGACCTGCTGCCGGCCGACACCGCGAGCGTCCTCGAGGTAGCGGCGGCCGGGACGGCAGGCCGGCCTGGCGTCGAGGTGAACGTGGCGGTCGGCTACGGCGGGCGCCGGGAGATCGCTGACGCGGTGCGCTCGATGCTGCAGGCGCATGCGGCGGAGGGCCGCACCCTCGAGGAGGTAGCCGACCTGCTCGACGTCGAGCACATCTCGCAGCACCTCTACACCCGGGGCCAGCCCGATCCCGACCTGGTCATCCGTACCAGCGGCGAGCAGCGGCTGTCGGGCTTCCTGCTCTGGCAGAGCGCGCACAGCGAGTTCTACTTCTGCGAAGCGTTCTGGCCCGACTTCCGCCGGGTGGACTTTCTGCGGGCCCTGCGCGCCTACGCCGCCCGGCAGCGCCGTTTCGGCACCTGACTTCCGTACCCGGGCTCTCCACCCCCGCACCCTCGGTGATCCACGCGGACGTTGAGGTGGATCCGCAGCGCAGAACCACCTCGTACGTCGCGTGGATCACCCGGGGCGGTGGGACGTCGGTGGCTCGGGTTCACCCGGGGGCGCCGCGTGTCGCGCCGCCCCGGGGTACAGGCGCGTCCTACCGTCCGGGGCAGCGGCCGGCAGACCGTCGGTCGCACGGGAGGCCCGATGTGCGCACCTGCACGCGAGGGGGCCGGCGCCCGGTCCCGTGGCCCGGTCCCGGTCCGAACAGCCAGGCGCGCCGGGAGCTCCTCGTGAAGACCTTCGTCCTCGACACCTCCGTCCTGCTGTCCGACCCGGGTGCGATGGCCCGCTTCGCCGAGCACGAGGTGGTCGTCCCGCTCGTCGTCGTCAGCGAGCTCGAGGGCAAGCGTGACCACCCCGAGCTCGGCTGGTTCGCCCGACAGGCGCTGCGGCTGCTCGATGACCTGCGGGTGGCGCACGGCCGGCTGGACCGCCCGCTGCCGATCGGCTCCGGGACGCTGCGGGTCGAGCTCAACCACGTGGACGCCTCCGCACTGCCGGCCGGCTTTCGCAGTGACGACGGCGACAGCCGGATCCTCGCGGTCGCAGCGAACCTCGCGTCCGAGGGTGCCGATGTCGTGCTCGTCTCGAAAGACCTGCCGCTGCGGGTCAAGGCCGCATCGATCGGGCTGACGGCCCAGGAGTACCGCGCCGAGCTGGCGGTCTCCAGCGGCTGGACGGGGATGGCCGAGCTCGAACTGGCCGGCAGTGACCTCGACCTGCTCTACGCCGACGGCCGGCTCGAGCTGGAGGCTGCCCGTGAGCTGCCCACCCACACCGGCCTGGTGCTGCTGTCCGAGCGCGGCAGCGGGCTCGGCCGGGTGGCGCCGGACAAGAGCGTCCGGCTGGTACGCGGCGACCGCGACGCGTTCGGCGTGCACGGCCGCTCGGCCGAGCAGCGGGTCGCGATCGACCTGCTGCTCGACCCCGACGTCGGGATCGTGTCGCTGGGTGGGCGCGCCGGCACCGGCAAGTCCGCGCTCGCCCTGTGTGCCGGGCTCGAGTCGGTACTCGAGCGGCGGGCCCACAAGAAGGTGGTGGTCTTCCGCCCGCTGTACGCCGTCGGCGGCCAGGACCTCGGCTACCTCCCCGGTGACAGCGCCGAGAAGATGAGCCCGTGGGCGCAGGCCGTCTTCGACACCCTCGGCGCCCTGGTCGCTCCCGAGGTCGTCGAGGAGGTGCTCGCGCGAGGGCTGCTCGAGGTGCTGCCGCTCACCCACATCCGCGGCCGCTCGCTGCACGACGCATTCGTCATCGTGGACGAGGCGCAGTCGCTCGAGCGGGGGGTGCTGCTCACGGTGCTGTCCCGGCTGGGGCAGGGCTCACGGGTGGTGCTCACCCACGACGTCGCGCAGCGCGACAACCTGCGCGTCGGCCGGCACGACGGGGTGGCTGCCGTCATCGAGGCACTCAAGGGGCACCCGCTGTTCGCCCACGTGACGCTCACCCGGTCCGAGCGCTCGCCGATCGCCGCGCTGGTCACCGAGATGCTCGAGGACCTTCCCCTGTAGGTGCCCGGCGGCCAATGCCCGTCGGGGCGCTCTGTGGGGCGGGGCGCCTACAACCCGGGCCGAGTCATCCTCAGCACGTCGAGTGCCTCGTCGAGCTGGACTTCGGTGAGATCGCCCTGCTCGATGTAGCCGCCCTCGAGCACGACCTGCCGGATCGTCTTCTTCTCCTTCAGGGCCTGCTTGGCCACCTTGGCGGCGCTCTCGTACCCGATGTACTTGTTCAGCGGCGTGACGATGCTGGGGGAGGACTCGGCCAGCTCGCGGCAGCGCTCCTCGTCGGCCACGGTCCCGTCGATCGTACGGTCGGCGAGCAGGCGGGAGATGTTGGCCAGCAGGCGGATTGACTCGAGCAGGTTGCGTGCCATCACCGGCAGCATCACGTTGAGCTCGAAGTTGCCGGCGGCGCCGGCGAAGCCGATCGCGGCGTCGTTGCCGATCACCTGCGCGCACACCATGTGGGTCGCCTCGGGGATGACCGGGTTCACCTTGCCGGGCATGATGCTCGAGCCCGGTTGCAGGTCCGGCAGCAGGATCTCGCCGAGGCCGGCGCGCGGACCCGAGCCCATCCAGCGCAGGTCGTTGCTGATCTTGTTGAGGCTGACGGCGATGGTGCGAAGCTGCCCGCTCGTCTCGACCAGACCATCGCGTGCCCCCTGCGCCTCGAAGTGGTCGCGGGCCTCGGTCAGCGGGAGGCCGGTCTCGCGGGCGACCTCGGCGATGACGGTGGCGCTGAAGCCGGGCGGGGTGTTGATGCCGGTGCCGACGGCGGTGCCGCCGAGCGGGAGCTCGGCCAGCCGGGGGAGGCTGCCCTGCAGGCGCTCGATGCCGTACCGCATCTGGGCGGCGTAGCCGCCGAACTCCTGCCCGAGCGTCACGGGGGTGGCGTCCATCAGATGGGTCCGGCCGGACTTCACGACACCGGCGAATTCCTCGCGCTTGCGCTCGAGTGCGGCGGCCAGATGCTCGAGGGCGGGGATCAGGTTTGTCACGACGGCGCTCGTGGCGGCGATGTGGATGCTGCTCGGGAAGACGTCGTTGCTCGACTGACTGGCGTTCACGTGGTCGTTGGGGTGCACCGCGCTGCCGAGCTTGCTGCTCGCCAGCGTCGCGAGCACCTCGTTGATGTTCATGTTGCTGCTGGTGCCGGAACCGGTCTGGAAGACATCCACCGGGAAGTGCGCGTCATGGTCACCGGCGGCCACCTCGGCGGCGGCGTCCTGGACCGCCCGGGCCAGCTCGGGCTCGAGCACGCCGAGGTCGGCGTTGACCTTGGCTGCCGCGGCCTTGATGCGGGCCAGCGCCTCGATGTGCGCCCGCTCGAGCCGCTGACCGCTGACGGGGAAGTTCTCCACCGCACGCTGCGTCTGGCTGCGGTAGAGCGCGTCCTTCGGGACCCGCACCTCGCCCATCGTGTCGTGCTCGACCCGCCACTCCTGCGTCTGCTCTGCCATGCCGGTCATCCTGCCCCGAGCCCGGTCCCACCGCCGCCGCCGGGTGCCCACCTCGGGGCGGCGTTGCTTCCTTGCGTCCTGCTCCGCCGCGCGTGGGGGTCGCCTCTGAGCAGGACGTACGGGGCGTGCCTCGGGAGCTGGGCGCCGTACGTCCTGCTGAGCAGGCGGGCGGCTGCTCCTGTGGGCAGGACGCAGGGTCGTCCACAGCTGGCCGCCGCGCGTCGCTTTCCGGCGCAGCAACTGCTCCACTGCCCGCCATGACGGCTCTCCTCCGCAGTGTTCAGCACCTCCCGCCGCTCTTGGCCCGTGCGGCCGCGGCTCGCGCGGGCCGGCTGCAGGCGCAGGTGGTCAGCCGTCGGCAGCTCTACGCCGCGGGCGTCCCGCGCTGGCTGGTGCGTCACGAGCTGCGGGTCGGCCGGTGGCAACGGACCGGCAGGCAGACCGTGGCTCTGCACAACGGTCCACTGCCGACGGCCGCCAACCGCTGGGTCGCCGTTCTCGAGGGTGGCCCGAGAGCGGCGCTCGACGGCGCCACCGCCCTTCAGGAGGCCGGGATCGACGCCCTGACCGACGACGTCATCCACGTGATCGTGGCCAAGGGCAGCCGCCGGGTCCGCCTGAAGGGCGTCCGATTCCACGAGAGCCGGCGCTGGTGCGAGGACGACGTCCTCCGGATGGGCATTCCGCGGGTGCAGCCGTCGCGGGCAGCGGTGCACGCCGCGTTGTGGGCGCGCACCGACCGGGAGGCGACGCTGTTCCTGACCCTCGTCGTCCAGCAGCGCAAGGCCTCACCTCTCGAGCTGTACGACGCCGTGGCGACGGTACGGCGCCACCGTCGCCGGACTCTGCTGGTGAGGATCGCCAGCGATGTCTCCGACGGCGTACGCAGCCTGAACGAGCTCGACGTCGCCGCAGCGTTGCGGCGGCGGGGGCTGCCCGAGCCGGCGCGGCAGTCCCTGCGCCGGCGCCCCTCGGGCAACCAGTACCTCGACGTGGACTTCCCGGACCAGGAGGTGACACTCGAGATCGACGGACCGCAGCACGACCTGCCAGAGGCTCGCCTGCAGGACCTGCTGCGAGACGTGGGGCTCGCGGTCGAGGGTCGGACGGTCGTCCGGATACCCATGGTCGCGTGGCGGCTGGATGAGGGTGCCGTGCTGGACGCCCTGGAGGAGCTCTTCTGCTCCCGCGGCTGGCGTCGCCCCGCAGCCTGACCCTCGTACGTCCTGCTGACCTCGGCGCAGAGCTCTCCTCTCAGCAGGACGCAAGGGC